>JANXOJ010000602.1 GCA_025353625.1 Planctomycetota bacterium
AGCAGCCATTGGTTTCGCTCGTCCTCGACGGCTTCGGAATCGCAGTCGCGTCCGCAGAGTTCTACAATCTCGCCGACCTCGGCCATCGCCAGATCGAGGGCCGCTTGGCGAAGCCGCTTGGCCTGCTGTCGGGCCGCTGCCGGGCTGTCGGCGTCGGATTTCAGGCTGTAGTGGATCGTCAGTCCCATCATCATTTCCTTTGTTGTTTCGATCACCTGGGTGATCTTCGCTCCGTGTCACACTACCTCGACTCCCAGATTCAATCCAGTCCGGCCCCCGGAACACGCCAATTGGCCCCGCAGATGCCCTAAACCCACAGCCCGCGGAGGGGATTTCGCCTCCGCCGGAACATCGAGCTACCTTTGTTGCGCCCGTCGTCGACCTGGCGCCCGCGGCGCTGGTGACTCCTCCTACTTCTTCGACGACAGCTTGAACAGGCCGCAGTCCACCTTCTTGAAACGGCTGCCGTGCCCTTTTTTGGCGATCTCGCGCATGATCGACGACGCGAGGGTCGCCTCGGGAGTTTTCCCGCCCGGCAAAGTCCAGTAGCCCTTGGCCACCATCACTTCCGTGATCGCTTTGCAGTTCTGCGGTTCCTCGGCCTCGCCCAGCACCTTGACCGCCGCGTCAAGCTGTGGGGGTCTTCTCGGTGGCGGGCTTCGCCTTCTTCGCTGCGGCGGCCGGCTTTGCCGTCGCCTTGCTTGCCTTGGCCTTCGGGGCCTTGCTGTTGGCCGGCTTCGCGGGCTTCTTCTTGGTACTCATCTGCTTTTCCTTTCATCTTGGGTTTCTCGAGGCCTCGCGACTGCCGCTTGGCCCGTCAGGACACGCGATTAGATCGCTTCGGCCACAGATTCAAGCCGGTGGTGCGGAGAATTCAAAGATTCAGCCTGTCGAAGGGTAATCTGAGAATGCTCCGCTGAAGGCACGTCTGGGCCACGGCACCAATTCCAGCAGCCTTCGCACGATGGCCGTCCCGCGTTAAACACCGACGCCACAAAAACATTCAAATTCGGGCGGCAACGGCGTGTGATTTGCATGACGGTCCTGGGAAGGCCGCAAAGCTAGGGCCGTCAACCTGCCCGGCAAGGGCGGAAAAAACCGCAGCAACCAGTCCCCAGCGAAGAAGGCAAAGGCCCGCCGCGTTCTCAAGCGCCGCGACAAGGCCCTCACCAACCGCCGAATCAAGAAGAAAGCCTCGTGATGCCGTCAGACTATCGCACAGACGTTGACCGGCGAATCCAGGACTTCGCGCATTTCCTCAAGCGGATGCACTACCGCGCGTTTGAAGAGGTCAACGGCCCCTGCTTCATCATCTTCGAGGAATACCGCCCCTGCGTTCCGAAACTGCCGGAAGAAGAGCAGGCCGCGCTGACGCTGGCACAAGAGGCGAGCAACAACGACACGGGCGAGTCGATGGTCGGCGGCTTGCCGCAACAAGGCTGGCGTCCGGATGCCATGCAGAATCGGTTCGTGCAATTCAGTATCGAAGAGAACTGGTTCTGCTTAGACCTGCCTCGCCAGACACTCTACCACCACGAGGCTGGGAGAATTCTCCATGATCACCGGGGGTTCTTCTATTTACGCGAGCGGGCAGACTTCACGCTGTACGGCGAGGATGTCAGGAGATACGATCCGTTTCGCAAGGTCTATGTCTACGGCGACGAGGAATCGGCGGCTGAAGATATGGGACACGTTCTGTTTCAAATCTGGGGCTTGCCAGTGAATTCCCGGTTCCTCGTCACCGCCATGTCCTTCAACGGCAAGTTCCATTGGGAGCAGGGGCTGGCGATCCAATGATGCCCCGGTTGACGGCGGCAGTTTCGCTGCCGGCGGCGTCGCGGCCCGACCAGGTGGCCTACGGCCCAAACCCCGAACTTGCCGCCTTGCACCCAACACGGCCCCAACCGTGCGGCAAAGTAGGCCGAAACGGCGGGGCCGCGGGGCCAATTCGCCCCGGTTCGCTCAGGCGGCACTCGCCTGCCCTGGCCTTTTGATTCTTTAATGCCCCCTATTGTGGAACTACCGGCCGGCTGCGTTATAATCAGGGCCGTTGGGGTCGGCGACGTGCCGGCCCGATGCGAATGTGATTTAACGAGCGAGCGAAAAAGGCGGCCGTGGATCGGCTGCGGTTATGAGAACAATTGATCGACGCGTAGGCGTCACGTATCTGCTTCCAGACAAACCGCCAACCTGGGCCTTCGGGCTCTCGACTAATGAAGCAGCTTACTTGGCACCCGCGATCCGTAAGGAGCGTTGGGACCGGGTTTGCTGTTCGTTAGTGTCCCTTGGCGGGGGTACCTGGAGCGGCAGCGTGGTTTCGGTGCTCCTTTTTCGTTGCATAGGAAATACTCGATGGACGACATTATCGTTTTGCAACACGGCGACAACATCTTTGACGTGGGTTTCTTCAAATCCATCGAATCACTCGGCGGCATCGCGGATGAGAAATATTCGGCGGCAACCCTCGAAAAGGTTCTCAAAAGTTATCTGGGCGATTTGAA
>JANXOJ010000604.1 GCA_025353625.1 Planctomycetota bacterium
TAGCGGGGGTGGTATGCTCCAGATCTGCAGCCAAAAAAAGTCCGCGGCCAGACTGCTGGATACCACTACCGTACAACAGTCAGGGTAAAGCAGTTACGAAATTGCGGGATGAATCCGTTGCCATCAGCACCTGGGTTGTGCCAATAGCGAACTCAGGATACCCTCTTCGCGACTTTGCTGGAGTTGCCCCTGCTCGGATAGTTCGTGAAGTTCTCGCAAGGATAACAAAAAGTGCGGCGGGCCAATGCAATCCCGCTGTATCCTGCAATCACGCGAAATGCGGCGACACCACGCCTTCAACGAACCCTCATCGCCAGTGAGTGTCTCGTGATATTATGGCTGAATCTTTTTACCATTAGGACTCCTGCTGTCTGTTCAGCAGGAGAGCGGCCCGCGTCTTGGCGGCGCAGCGGTCTTATAATCCGCCGTAGGGTGGCAGCACGCCTGCCTGGGTTCAATTTCCCTTCTCTCCGCTAGCGGCCCTTGGCTGCGCGTTTAGCGACTCTGCCGAGGCAATCCCTGATCCATGCGGAAAGCTTCTTGCCTTCACGCTGTGCGGCCTGCTCGTATTCGAGCCGCTCGGCCGTGGTGAGGCGCAAGTCGATTCGCTCGATTAGCGATTCGTCGGGCGGTTTCTTCGGTCGGCCATTTGGGTTTGCCATATTCGCATTGTACACACAAAAAATCTTTCCGCAAGCCCATTGACTCGCGTTTAATTGTGTGTACAATACCAGAAGTTGGGGGCAATGAACCCAACGAAAAAACCCCGCAAGTGCTGAAACACTTACGGGGCCAAATCACAACCAGCTTTCGCCAGAATGCGACCCTGATAAGCCCATTCTAGCGGGAGCCCTAAGAAAAGGGAATCTCTCGTCATGGCTAATATCCTCCCCCGCGAACAACAGATTGAAGACTTGCACCACCTTGTAGAGGGAAACACGCTGCGCAGCACTTCCCGCCTGACCGGCGTGCATCGCACCACGATTATGAAATTGATGGTCAAATTCGGGGCAGCGTGCAAATCCTACATGGATGCCCAATTGCACGGCCTGACCTTGCGGCACGTCGAGGTTGACGAGATTTGGACCTTCGTACAAAAGAAACAGGGGCAATTGCACGTCGATGAAAAGGCCGAGCGGCACGATATTGGCGATATTTACCTCTGGACCTGCCTTGACCAAGATACCAAGCTCATTGCCAGTTTCGTTGTGGGGAAGCGGTCAGCCGACAACGCCCGGCGGCTTATGGTTGATCTACGCTCCCGGCTCGTCATGCCCAAGCCCCACGAAAGCGATTCTCACCACTACCAGCAAGGCGGATACGTCCGCATTACCCAAATCAGCACCGACGGCTTCCCGGCCTACCCGGAAGCGGTTGACCTTGCTTTCGGCCCCTATGCGAAGTATGGGCAGATCATCAAGAACTACCGCAACAACGACCAACCCGGCCGCTACGGGCCGCCGGAAATGACCGGCTCCGAGCGGAAGGGCATATTCGGGATAAACGAGAGTGAACAACGCTCAATATGCACAAGCCACGTCGAGCGGCACAACCTCACGATTCGCACCCTAATGAAGCGGTTCACCCGGCTTTCCCTTGGGTTTTCCAAAAAGCTAGAGAACCTGGAAGCGGCCGTTGCTATGTTCCTGGCCTACTACAACTTCGTTTGGCGGACCCAAGACGCCAAAGAGGGGCGAACCCGCTTGCCCGCCGCAATGGCGGCAGGAGTCACCGATACGCTCTTGACGTTTGAAGAACTTTTTGACCGAGTAATGGTGTGATTATTTTTTCCTTGACAACTTAAAAATTCAGGGCAAATTGTACCACTACCCGATAACCAGATCGATTGACCAATCGTGCCTCCGCGCGGCAGAATAGCTGATTGGTTCTGCTTTGTCCGATACCCGTTAGGAGATTGACTGTATGCCTGCTGTCGTCAAGGTCGAGACTTGTTCTGGTTGTGGTGATTGCGTGGAGATCTGCCCATGCGGGGCCATTGAGGTGAAGAACGAAAAGGCGGTCGTCGATCCGGAGTTGTGCGCCAACTGCGGTGCCTGCGTGGCCGGCTGCCCGACGGAGTCGATTTCGATGGAGTGACGGGCTAACTCGACGGGAATAGTTCCTGTAAACCATCCGGCAAGTTCCCCGCTTCACGCCACTGCCGAATGGCTTCGTAGGCTACGATAGCCGCCGAGACCGAGAGGTTCAGACTACGGACTTTGGCATGCATGGGGATTCGCAGGCAACGCTCGGGTTCCCGATCGCGGATTTCGATGGGAAGCCCTTTGGATTCATTTCCAAAAACCAACACTTCCCCCGACTGATAGCGGGCTTCCGTATAATGCCGTTTGGCATATTTGGTCATAAACCAGTATTTTCGCTCAGGAAGCCGAGCCTTGAGGCTGGCCCAGTCGTCAACCACCTCCCAGTCGAGGTGCTGCCAGTAATCGAGACCCGCGCGGCGAATGTGGCGATCGTCGATCAAAAACCCGAGGGGACGGACGAGCCAAAGCTTGGCCCCGATGGCAACGCACGTTCGGCCGACATTCCCCGCGTTGAAGGGAATTTCGGGATGATGCAGGACGATATTGAGAATCGGTTCGGGCATTGGGATTTCAAATCTCAAATAGGCATTCCGCTTGTATCTGGAGCATTGCTTGCTTATAGTAACGCCTAAGTGGCGATTGGACCAGCCACACGTCCGGCGCGACGCTGGCGTTCGGCAATTTAAGCCCGCTGCACAAGCAAAGAGACGGTTCCTGTGCGGTACGAAAACAGATACTTGGAAGCGAAGTCGGGCCGAATATGACCAACGTTGAAACCTCGCCCAATCGCGGCAATAATTCGCCGCCGAAAAGTAACGTGTGGCGATGGTGGCTGATGGGCGTTCTCTTTTTAGCTACGGTGCTGACTTATCTCGATCGCCAGACGCTCGGGGTTTGCCAAAAGCAAATATGCCAAGAGTTCGATCTCAACAACGAGCAATATGGCGACTTGGTGGCCTCCTTTCGCTGGGCCTACGCACTGATGCAGCTTCCCGCCGGCATCATGGCCGACCGCCTCCCGCTGCGTCTTACCTACGGCATGGCCGTCGGCCTCTGGTCGTTGGCGGGCGCGGCTGCGGCATTTGCGCGCGGCTTTAGGCCGCTGATGATTACGCGGGCCATTTTGGGCATGGGCGAATCTTTTAACTGGCCGTGTGCCTCGCGCATCGTTGCCAATACCTTCGCGCCGTCGGATCGCAGTTTGGCAAGCGGCATCTTCAACAGCGGAGCGGCGATCGGGTCGCTGATTGCCCCCACGTTAATCGGCTTTCTCGCGCTGCGATATGGATGGCGTGCCGCGTTCTTTGCGATGGGTGCTTGCGGAACCGTCTGGCTCGTGCTTTGGTTCTTTGCCACGGCCCGTAACAGCCCGTGCCATGCGTCCGTCCGGCCCGCAAGACGATATTCGTTCGCTTCGCAGTCGATCTTCTCGCTGCTTTTTCTCGTTTTCGGTGCCGGTGTGCCGTTCGTCGCGATCGTCTTCGGCCCGAGTTTGGTTTCGCCCCTGGGTCGATTGTTTGCGGGTATCTGTCAATCGCAACCGTGGCTTCCCAACGCACTTTGGACTGCATTGGCGATTGCGTCTGTCGCGGCGGTTGCGTGGTCGTTCGGTCGCTGGCGATCCAAAGCAGTGGCCTTCTGGATGTTACTCGTCGTTACACTGACGGTCAATCCTTGTTGGTATTTTCTCAACGATTGGCTCTTCAAATACCTTCAAGATGCGAGGCACCTCGACGATATTTCCATCGCCGGCATGGTGGCTACGCTCGTCGTGGCAACTTCCGTGTTCCTCGTTGCCGACTTGGGGAACCTCGTTAGCGGCGGCGCAATCAAGTATTTGATTTGGCGCGGCTGGACACTTCGCGCCGCACGCGGAACGGTGATGGTTGCCGTCGCTTGCCTGATAGCCCCGGTTGCCCTGGTGACGCACGTCGAGAACACTTATGCCGCCGCCGCGCTTTTGGCGGGTGCCGGGATGGGCATGGCCGCGATTATCGCCAACTTTACCGCCTGCCAACAAGACCTCTCTTTCAAGCGGGTTGGTCTGATGTCGGGAGTCGTCGGCATGGCTGCGAACATCGTCTCCGCCGTGGCCAATCCGCGCATCGGTGCCTACGTCGATCATACCAAGAGCTACGGCCTTATGTTCACGCTGATGGGACTGCTGCCGATGGGGGCGGTGGCGGCGATTCTGGTCTTTGATTCCGTCGTGCATCGGAAGGGAAGGAGTTAGGAGTTAGAAGTTGGAAATGGTGCCACACTCCGTTGCCGTTGGCTTCGAGTTAGCCCGAACGAACGGTTTACGTGTATAATTGCCAGATATCATGCAACTCATTACCCTCCGCGAAATTCGTAAGACGTACACGCTCGGCGAGGTTGAAGTCCTTGCCCTGCAAGGTGTTTCGCTCGACATTGGCCAGGGTGAGTTCGTCGCGTTGATGGGGCCGTCCGGCTCCGGCAAGACCACGCTCATGAATACGCTCGGATGCCTCGATCACCCCAGCAGTGGAAGCTATCGACTCGATGGCGAGGAGGTAATGGCCATGTCGGGCGATGAAAGGGCGCGGCTTCGCAATCGCAAGATCGGCTTTGTTTTTCAAAGCTTCAATCTGCTTGCCCGAACCACGGCGACGGAAAACGTCGAATTGCCGATGCTCTATGGCAGCAGTATCCGCGCCCCCCAGCGGCACGAGCGGGTGAAGATGCTTTTGAAGAAAGTCGGCCTCGAATCGCGAGCCGATCATCATCCTTCGCAACTTTCCGGCGGCCAGCAGCAGCGCGTGGCAATCGCTCGGGCACTCGCCAACGCGCCGCCGATCCTGTTGGCCGACGAGCCGACCGGCAATCTCGATTCGCGGACCAGCCGCGAAGTGATGGACCTGTTCCGACAGCTCAATCGCGACGATAATATCACGGTCATCGTCGTGACCCACGATCCGGAAATTGCCCGGTACGCCCGGCGGGTGGTCGTGCTTCGCGACGGTAACATCCTGATCGACACGGCGAATATCGGTGAAGCAATCGCCACCTTGCACAGCGCGGAAGAACGAGACCTGGAAGGAGCATTTCCGTGAAGCGACTATTGTTTTGGCTCGTCGTACTCGGCGTGGTCGCCACCGCAGGCGCGGCCGGCTATCATCGCTTTTACGCATCGCGGGCCGTCAGCGATCAGTTCCGCACCAAGCCCGTTCTCAAGAGCGACATCGTCTATGTCGTGAATTCCACTGGCACGGTGCAGCCGGTGTTGAGTGTGCAAGTGGGGGCGTTCGTTTCCGGGCCGGTGCAGAATGTCCAGGTCGATTTCAATGCCAAGGTGACGAAGGGGCAACTGCTGGCCCAGATCGACCCACGGAACTATAAGGCGGCCGTGGCCCACGGGGAAGCGGCTCTGGCACATGCCAAGGCCGACCTTGCGCGCGTCAACGCATTGCTGGAGCAGGCCGTTCGCAATGAGCAGCGCAACCTCCGCCTGAAGTCCACCAACGCGATCGCCGAATCGGACCTGGACCAGAGCGTCACCGAGCGCAAGAGCTTGGATGCCCAAGTGAAGTTGGCCGAGGCAAGCATCCAGGAGTTCGCCGCCGACCTGCAAACGGCCCGTACGAACCTCGATTTCACCGATATCAAGTCGCCCGTCGATGGCATCGTGATCGATCGCAAAGTCGATCCGGGGCAAGTGGTGGCCGCACAGTTTCAGACGCCCGTAATGTTCGTCGTGGCTCCCGATTTGGAGAAGAAGGTCTACGTCAACGCCTCGGTGGACGAGGCCGATATCGGCCTGATTCGCGACGCGCAAAAAACCAATCAACCGGTTACGTTCACCGTCGATGCCTATCCCAAGGACTCCTTCCAAGGACGTATCGCTCAAGTGCGGCTCAACCCCAGCACGGTCTCGAACGTGGTCACCTATACGGTGATCGTGGAAACGACCAACAGCGAGCTCAAGCTGCTGCCGGGCATGACCGCCAACCTGGCTTTTCAAATCGAGAAGCACGTAAATGTGCTGGCCGTCGCCAACGCGGCACTTCGTTTCCATCCCAAAGTCGAGCAAGTCCGCAAGCGCGACCAGCCGCTGGTGGAGGGCTTGGCAACGGACGATCCCGCGGAAAACGCGGCCGCAACTACGGCGTCCCGCGACAAGCCTTCCGCCGATAAATCGAACAATGCCCAGGCACGCCACAAAGCGGCAACCGTTTGGATCGTGGAAGACGATCAGCTGGCCGCCGCGTCGATCGTTATCGGGCTGAGCGACAAAAGCCGCACGGAGATCGTATCCGGCGATTTGGCCGAGGGCCGCGAAGTGATTGTTGGGTTGAAGTCGGCAATTGCGAAACCGCCGGGGCAGCAGTAGCAGCGAATGAATACCTTCCTCATCCTTCGCGTTGCCTTGCGGGCCTTGTTGAAAAACAAGATGCGTGCCGGTCTGACCGTCTTGGGAATCGTCATCGGCGTGGCGGCCGTGATTCTGCTCGTTTCGATCGTCCAGTCGGCAGGCGACCTCGTGCAGGATCAATTTCAGGGCCTGGGCACGAACGTCATCATCATCCATTCCGGCAGCCAGAAAGGCGGCGGCGTTCGCCGAGGGCTGGGCAGTCTCCAGACGCTGTGCGCGGCCGATGCGGACGCCATTGCCGCCGAATGTCCGCTCGTGCTTGCTGCCACGCCGATGGTCAACGCGCGGGGGCAGGTCGTGGCCGGCAATCAGAATTGGAACCCCGACCAAATTGTCGGCGTGAACGCAGCCTATCTGATCGTGCGGAACTGGCAGATCGATCGCGGTGATTTTTTCACGGCCAGCGAAATTCACTCGGCGTCGAAGGTCTGCGTCGTTGGCACCACCGTTGCCGACAATCTGTTTCAAACGCGCAACTGCGTCGGAATGCAGATGCGCATTAAGAACATTCCCTTTGAGATTGTCGGCGTGCTCGAATCGAAGGGGGCGAATATGTTCGGCATGGACCAGGACAACATCGTTTTGGCCCCTTATACGACCATCAAGAATCGCATCTCCGGTTCGACGTTCAATAACGTCGATGAGATTTTTGTATCGGCCACGGCCGCCGATCGCATGGAAGAGGCGGCCGACGAAGTGGCTCGCCTCCTGCGGCAGCGGCACCGCATCCGATTGCCCGCCACGGACGATTTCGTCATCCACAATACCTCGGAAATCGCCAAAGTGCTGCGGAACATTACGATGGTCATGTCGCTGCTGTTGGGTTCGATCGCGGGCGTGTCGCTCGTCGTCGGAGGCGTCGGCATTATGAACATCATGCTCGTCTCGGTGACGGAGCGGACCCGCGAGATTGGCATCCGCTTGGCTGTGGGGGCGCGATCGCGCGACATCTTGCGACAGTTTTTACTGGAGGCAATCTTACTTTCCCTGCTCGGCGGTGCCATCGGCGTGGCGCTCGGCGTAGGTGCCGCTGCCGCGACGACCTTTCTCGTCAACAAGTTCGTCACTAGCACGCAATGGCCGCTCTCGATCTCCTTCACGGCCATCTTCGTGGCTTTGGCCTTTTCGGCCTCGGTCGGCATGTTCTTTGGCTACTATCCGGCCCGCAAGGCGAGTCAACTCGATCCGATTGAATCGCTGCGGTACGAATGAGTTTCCGCACAAGGTAGGCGGCACATTGAGCAGCGAGTCGTTTGATCCGCGTCGAGAGAGATCGGTACGTTACTTCGCTACCGATTGCGCCGGGTCGTTCTTCCAGCCATATTTGGCGGCAAATTCGGCGGGCGTGAGGGTCTCTTGGCCGCGCTCGGTTTGGACGACATAGACGAATTGCGATTCGGCTTCGGGAGGTCCGCGATAGTGGCCGGTGGGGCCGACGACGGCGCACTTTTGCGGGTCGTCGCTCAAGAGAACGATCGTGTAGAAGAGGCGGCCGTCATCGAGACTCCGCAAGCGGACGAGCGAGCCGCCGGTAAAGGCCACCTTCCGCCCTTCGGGAGCGAAGTAGCAGCGCGTCGTCCTCCAGTAATAGGTGTTGCCGCGATTCTCGCCGAGAATCTCGACGACGATGCTCCGCGTCGGCATGTTCCAGTCAATTTAATCGTACCGCCAATCAGCACATTGAAGCTCAGCGGCCATATAAGCGGTGCAAATCCGAGTACGCTGGCATTGCTTGTCGCTGGGGCTTTGGCGGCTGGGTTTGGCGCGCGGCGGAAGATGATTGCAAATTGCAAATCTTAAAACGATAACTAAAAAATTGGGGTTCATCCGTCTCAAGAATGCGACGGGGATTTTCAAGGCATAAGTCCGGTGTCCAATGGTACTAACCTACAGTTTGCCAACTCGGTGACAAGGGAACTGTCTGGAGAAACGCTCTGGAGAACGTAGTCGGGCTCCCCAGGGACGCAACCCGAGAAGGGGGGCGTCCAGGCCCGGATGGTTCTCATCGCCAGGGGCCGTTTTCTTAAATCTCATTAGACACCGGACCCATGCCTCAAAAATCCAGCGGCGCAGCCGGTTAGGACGTAACGGTTTCCGTCGGCGCGCTTGAAGACGGATGAACCGAACAACAGCCTTAATACGTGATGCCCGGTGGTTTTTTCGATTCCGGTTTGCCTGCGACGGAACTTTTTGATCTTTGATAAGAATATCCTTGCGTAAAAATCAGAAGTCGGTTAGACTTTTGGAGGGTGGGCGATTTTGCCGCTTGCGCCGATTGTGCGCAAGAAGTGGATTGGGAGTTTTGGGGCTCGCAATGCTCGGGAGTGGCGAACGGTAAGATCGTGTTCCCGTGGGACTGAGGTTTGCATTTCAATTGGTAGTGGTTCGGCAGGGCGAAGTGCCCTGGTTTCGGGCAACTGTCGGTTTCGGGCAGCTGTCGGTTTGCGTGGGGTTTCAATAGTTGCCTGAAGATTCTAGGCATCTTTCCTTTCGGCGAGGCTCTCTTTTAGGGATATCTCGCACGATTACAAATAGACAAAATTAAATCGCTCGGCCGCAACGGTTGAAGTCGAGCTGCAACGGATTCTAAAGAGGATTTTTGAGCATGAGTCTGCACCATATAGGTCGTAAGTCGACGTTCGTATCTTTACTTCTGACGTTCATTTCATTTGCCCTTTGTTTCCATTCCAGCGAAACGGCAAATGGGGCCGGTCTAACTTGGGCGGGCATCAATTCGGACGCCCTCTGGGCTTCTACGACCAACTGGACTCCCAACGGCACACCTGGATTGGCCGATACGGCTACCTTCAGCGGAGCCACGGGCAGCGGCGGTGCCGTCATCACTACCGGAAGCATCTCGCTTAATACCCTGATTTATGCCCTCACGCCCGCTGCCTACACGGTCGGCGGTGCATCGGCCGGCACCGGCCAGATCGCGCTTGCCGACTCCGGTGCCATCACCGTGAACTCCACGGTAGCGAACAACCAATTGATCAACGCCAACGTGCTCCTCGGCAGCGGAACGGCCAGCAGCTACACCTTTACGAACAACAGTGTGACCAATTCGCTCACCGTGGCGGGATTCGTCAAGGGAGGCACCGGCGGAACTGCCGGGGCAAAGACTTTGAACATCGCCGGAAACGGCAATATGACCATTAGCGGTTCCCTAGCAGCGGGCGGTGGTACGGCGATTACGCTTGCTAAGTCGGGCACCGGCACCCTGTCGCTGAGCAACACATCGTCGGTGCTAACGACGATTACGCTCAGCGGCGGCGTAATCGATCTAGCGAAAGACGTCACGGTAAACGGCGCAACGTCGCTCAACGGCACCGGGGGAACCATCAACGCCACGGGCGGCGGAAAGATAATTATCGCCGGCGGCGTCGTTGGCAATTGGAACGATTGGGGTGTTGGCACGATGACCATCAATGCCGTGATCGACGACAAGGGTGCCAACATCGGCATGGACTTCTTTAATGGCAGCACCGTCACGCTGAACGGTCAAAATACGTTTGCCGGTGCCGTGGACTTGTACGGAACGACGGTCAGCGTTGCCAGCATCGGCAATTCTGGTTCGGTGGGCAATCTCGGCAAGAGCGGAACGATCAACTTCGCCAATACCACGGTTGGCGGAGCCTTGATTTACACCGGAACGGGAGAAAGTTCAAACCGACTTCTCGGCCTGCTCGGTACGACGGGCGGTGCCACGATCACCCAAAACGGTGCCAACGGCGGCCCGGGACTTAATTTGAACGGAACTATTGTTGCCAGCGGAGCCGGCACCAAGACAATCACCCTGAACGGCACGAATACCGACGCCAACGCCCTTGGAGGGCTAATCCTCGATAGTTCCAGCGGCTCGGTCACCGTCAGTAAAAGCGGTGCGGGACGATGGATTCTTTCCAACACCGGCAATACCTACACCGGCGAAACGATTATTGCCGTTGGCACGCTCAACGTCGCCTCGCTTTCCAACTACGGTGTAGCCAGTGCCATCGGCGCGCGGACATCCGGCCAAGAAACGACAGCTACGACGGGCATTGGCATACACTTTCAGGGCGGTACGCTTCAGTATACGGGCTCCACGGCCCAGAGTACCAATCGCCAGTTCCGCATGAGTAACAATGCGACCAACACGATTGATGCCTCGGGAAGTGCCTCGGGAGCAACCCTCAGCTTTACCTATAACGGCGCGAACACGAACCTCTTCGATAGCGCCGGTGCGCGAACGCTCGTTCTCGCCGGGTCGCAAACGGGGGCCAACACGTTTTCAATCGGCTTGACCGATCAGGCGGCGATCACCGGCCAGACATCGCTCACCAAGAACGGTGCCGGCTCGTGGACGCTCAACGGCAGCAGTAGCTACACCGGTGCCACGAACGTGAACGGCGGTGCATTGACTATCACGGGCACGCTGGGCAGCACGGCAATCAACGTCAACGGCGGTCGGCTCCTTTTTAACGGCCTCGTCGCTAGCACCACAGGCGCACTCGGCATTGGAAACAACGGTGCCGGCTCGCGCGCTATAATGGTTATCGGTAACGGTGCCAGCTTTACCAATACGAATGCCGCCGGCCTAGCAATGGGCAACAATGCAACTGCCGCAGGCGCACTTTACGTCGCGGGCGGTGTCTACGCGAACAATGCGGTAGCCAGCACAACCGCGATGGCAATCGGCAACGCAACCTCCGGCTTCGGTTACTACGGCCAAACGGGCGGGGTTGGCAGCGCGAACGAAATCGGTCTCGCCGGCGTCAACGGCGGCAACGGCCTCATGGAAATCAACGGCGGCACGTTCACCGACAGTGGATATTTTATCATGGACCGGCAAGGCACGGCCGCGCAAAATGCCGTCCTCAATGTTGGTGGTGGCACGTTCAACGTCAACGGTGCCGGGGCAGGCAGATTCGCAATGGGCGGCTTTGTCGGTGGGACCACCGCCACCACGGGTGTCATCAATCTCACCAGCGGTGCCATCAATACGAATGCGGCAACGGGACTCGATCTGATGGCGGCAAGCAGTTTCAGCACTTCGTATAACGTATTCAACCTCGACGGCGGCACGCTATCGACGCTCGGAATTACCGCTACCAAGCTGAACGGCACACGCGTCGTGAGCTTCAACGGCGGCACCCTTCGCGCCCTGGCCGCCAACACCAGCTTCATTAACGGTACCAGCGCCAGTCCGATCGTTTATGCCGGCGGCCTGACCATCGATACAAACAGCTTCGCAGTGACGAGCTCCGCTTCCGCACTCGTCGCGCCAACCGGAACCGGCGTCAGCTCCATCGCGGTAACGAGCGGCGGATCCGGCTATATTTCCGCTCCGATCCTTTTCGTTGCAGGAACGAACGGAGTCACCGCCATCGCAAACATGGTGGACGACGGCACCGGCAATGGAACCTACAAAATCGGCAGCGTGACGATCACCAACAGCGGTTCGGGCCTAGCTGCCGTACCGGCAGTGTCGTTCATCGATAATACGAGTCTCTACACATCTCAGGCCGTCTTGGGCACCGTCTCCACCGCCTCGGTTGCCGGCACCGGCGGCGGCTTGACGAAGGTTGGCAGCGGTACGCTTACCCTGGGCGGCGTCAATTCGTTTACCGGCCCCGTACTGATCTCCGGCGGTGTGTTGAAGCCCACGGCCACCACGGCTCTCTCGGGAATTAATCCGATTACTGTGAATGGTGGAGCTTTCGACGTTAATGGTGCAAATTACAGTGCC
Organism: Planctomycetota bacterium; assembly: GCA_025353625.1. Taxonomy (GTDB): domain Bacteria; phylum Planctomycetota; class Planctomycetia; order Pirellulales; family Thermoguttaceae; genus JANXQG01. The sequence goes on from JANXOJ010000604.1 coordinate 12,167, forward strand.
AACACCGTGAAGGTCCAGGGGGCCGGCTCCGATGGACTCGGTGCCTTGCTCAACAGCGGTGCCGCCCAAATCAATGCTTTCAAGAACGTCACCGCCTCCGCCGATGTGACCTTCGGTGGATCGACCCGATGGGATATCCGCAGTGGTTCGCTTTCCGGTACGGCCTCTTACAACCTGACCAAAACGGGTGCCAACGATGTTCACCTCACCGACGACGCGATCGACAACAATCTCAACAACATTACGATCAACCAGGGGGAGCTCGATTTCGAGAGTTCCACATCCTCCATGGGGAGTACGTCGGGTACGGTAACGGTTGGTCCTGGGACCAAACTCGGTTTCTACTCTTGGACGCACGGTTCGGCGGAGACTAAACCGATCCTTCTCAACGGCGGCCAAGTCTACAACACCAATATTGCACAACTGCTTGGAAGTCCAATTACGCTCAGTCCGAGCAGCACCGGTACGATCAACGCCAATGGCACGAACACCTTTACGCTTACCGGCCCCCTCCACGGTGACGCAACCTCGACGCTGAAGTTTTCCACGGGCTCCGTTGCACTTTCCAGCAGCGGCAACGATTACGCCGGCCCCACGCTCGTCAACGGCGGTAATGTAACGGTAAATAGCTCTCTCGGCTTGACCTCAACGGTTACCGTCGCCAGCGGCTCCTTGTTGTTTGGCCCCTCCTCGACGTTTCCGGTTTCGACGATCCTCGTCAACTTTCCGGGCCAAATTAGCGCGACGAGCACCAGCCCGTCCGGAGCGACGACCATCCAGGGATGGCTGAGCAGCGGCAAGGTCGATCTTG
>JANXOJ010000624.1 GCA_025353625.1 Planctomycetota bacterium
GGCCGCGTCAACGCCGGTTGGGTCACGACGTTTAACGAGTACGCGATTATCTCCGAAAATCGCACGACGACGATTCCGCCCGACTTCGATCTTGAAATCGCCGCCCTGTTCGGTTGTGCGGTGACGACCGGTTTCGGCGTCATCAACAACAATGCCCAACTCAAGATCGGCCAGTCGATCGCCATCTTCGGTGCCGGCGGAATCGGCTTGAATATCGTCCAAGCGGCGTCGCTCGTGGCGGCCTATCCGATCGTCGCCGTCGATCTCCACGATAACCGCCTGGCCTTGGCCCAGTCGTTGGGTGCAACGCACACCATCAATTCCACGCGTCAAGACGCCGAGGAAGAAATCCGCAAAATCGCCGGCTCAGCAGGAGTGGATGTTGCCGTCGATAACACCGGCAACGTGAAGGTCATCGAAACCGCTTATCGGCTAACCGGCCCGCACGGGCGTACCGTACTCGTCGGCGTGCCTCCCAAAGATAGTTCCGCCGCAATCTACACGCTGCCGCTGCACTTCGAGAAAACGATCGTCGGCTCGCACGGCGGCGAGGCCGTGCCGGAACGCGACATCCCCAACTACGTCCGCCTCGTCCAGTCCGGCAAGCTGCACCTTTCCGCGCTGATCGGCAAGCGTTATCCGCTGAGCGATATCAACCGAGCGATCCAAGACATGCGCAGCGGTGCCGTGGCCGGGCGGCCGCTGATCGTAATGAACCCGAACGGCCATTAAAACTTTCAAACTGTTTATCGCATTACTTGCCGGCACGTTTTTCCAATCGGCACAAAACCTATCGAGGAGACTCGCATGACGACGAAATTCATCCACCGCGACAATTGCCGCTTGTGCAGCAGCAAGAACTTGGAACTGGTTGTCAAACTGGCACCGGCACCCTTGGCCGAGAAATATACGCTCCCCGGCGAACCCGACGATTGCGAATCGTTCCCGCTCGATTTGTGGATGTGCCGCGATTGTGGGCACGTGCAGTTGCTCGACGTGATCGACTCCGAGCGGCTTTGGGACGATTATACCTACCACTCCGGCCAAACCAAGGGTATCGTCGAGCACTTCCAGGAAGTGGCCGACAAAGTAGTTGCCACGCATCAGCCCGCGCCCGGCAGCCTCGTCATCGATGTCGGCAGCAACGACGGCAGCCTGCTCCGTCCGTTCAAGGCGAAGGGGTATAAGGTACTAGGTATCGATCCGGCCCGCGAAATCGCTCGAAAGGCAACCGAGTCCGGCATTGAAACCCTTCCGGAATTGATGACCGCGACGCTTGCCGAAGCGATTTGCAAGAAGTACGGCCCGGCGTCGGTGATTACGGCCTTCAACGTCTTTGCCCACGCCGACGACATGAACGGCATGGCGGAAAGCGTGCGGATCATGCTCGGCCCCGACGGCGTCTTTTTCTTCGAGGCACAGTATCTCGTCGACATCGTGGACAAGATGTTGCTGGGCACGATCTTCCACGAACACATGTCGCACCATTCGCTCAAGCCGATGAAGGCTTTCCTCGCACGGCACGGCATGGAGCTGATCGATGTCGAGCGGAATTCGATCCAAAAGGGTTCGATCATCGGCACGGCGCAGCTTATCGGCGGGCCGCGCAAGGTGCAGCCGGCTGTGGGCGAGTTGCTGGCCTTGGAAGAGCGGATGAAGCTCGACCAAATCGATACCATCAAGCAGTTCACAACGCGGCTAGAGCGGAACAAGCAGCAATTGGCCAAGTGGACCGCCGAGTGGAAGAGCCAAGGCGCGTCAATCGCCGCCTTTGGCGCCGCGCGCAGCGGCCCGACGTTTATCGCACAGTTCGGCATCGGCGACTGCATCAGTTATATCTTCGACGACCACCCGCAGAAGGTCAACAAGCTTTCGCCCGGCCACCGCATCCCGGTGGTTCCCAGCAGCGAACTGGAAAAGCGGATGCCCGACTACACGTTCATCTTGGCCTGGATTCACGCCAAAAAGATCGTAGCCAGCAATCGCGGCTACCTGGAAAAAGGGGGCAAGTTCGTCATCTTCTGCCCCGACGTTCAAGTGATCGATGCCAATTATACCGGACCCATCCTCTGATATCCCATGACGCGCAAACTGAATATCGGCATGATCGGGGCGGGCTTCATCGGCCAGCTCGCCCACTTGATGAACTACATCGAGATTCCGCGCTGCCGCGTCCTAGGCGTGGCCGAGTTTCGGCCCGAGTTGCGTCGTCGCGTCGCCGCGCGGTATGAAATCCCGCGAACCTACGCCACACACCATGAGATGATCGCCGACCCCGATATCGACGCGGTCGTCGTCGTGACGCCGCGACCTTACACCGGCCCCGTCGTCCTCGATTGCCTGCAAGCCGGAAAGCACGTCATTTCCGAAAAGCCGATGGCGGGCAGCGCGGCGCAAGGCCAGCGGCTCGTCGATTGTGCGAAAGCCAAAAACCTTTGCTATGCAGTCGGCTACATGAAGCGTTACGACGAAGGCGTGCAAGCGGCCAAGCAGATTCTCGACGAAGTGCTGCAAAGCGGCAGTCTGGGAACCTTGCTCTATGCTCGGGCACATTGCTACGTGGGCAATTCTTACTGCAACGCCGGGGGACACGTCGTGACCGACGAAAAGGCCCCCTATAGCGATGCCGGATGGCCAATCGCGCCCGATTGGCTGCCGGATGAATTGCAGAAGCCGTTCGCCGTCTTTCTCAATACCTATTCTCACAACAGCAACCTGCTGCGGTACCTGTTCGATAAAACGCCGACGATTGAATACGCAAGTCTCGATGCCGAACTGGGGCAGATCGTCGTGCTGAACTTCGGCAGCTTTATTGCCGCGCTGGAAACCGGCCGCACCACCAATCGCGGCTGGGATGAAGTGACCGAGGTCTTCTTCTCGGACGGGCGATTGTCGATCCGCACACCGCCGGCACTATTGAAGAACGTGCCGGCAACCATCGAGATTTACAAAGCCGGCAGCGTGCAAGAGGTCGTTTCACCGCAGATCAACTGGACCTGGGCCTTCCGTCGTCAAGCCGAGGCCTTCGTCGATGCGGCCCTCGACGGCACACCGCTTTCGATCGGCGGCGAAGAGGCCCTGGAAGAGATGCGGTTCGTCGAACAAATGTGGCGAACGGCGTTGGAACGTTATGCGGGCGCCACCGCAGTTGCCGTCCCATTGCATTAACAACACCACTCGACGCGGCAAACTGTGAAGGAACAAAACCCGTCCAACTCTTATATTATGCCCATCAAAACAGCCATCATCGGCGCCAGCGGCAACGTGGGCCGTTACTTGTGGAGATCGTACCGCGAGGCGTTCCCAGATTGCGTCGGCACGAGCTTCTCCAACCCCGGCGACGGCCTGACTTTTTTCGATATCCGCAAGCCGGACCTTGCCGCGTTGCGGTTGGAAGCAACGGGCCATAAAGCAATCTTGATCTCCTCGGCCAAGCCCAATATAGGCTATTGCGAGGAACACCAAGAAGCCGCTCGTGCCGTCAACGTGGAAGGGACGTTGGAACTGATACGCCAAGCGGGCCGCACGTCGCTTCAAGTCATTTTCTTCTCGACCGACTACGTCTTTGGCAACCGCCCAGGGCCGCACGACGATGACGAAGCACCGCGACCGACGACCGAATATGGACGGCAAAAAGCGGCCGTCGAGGAGGCCATCGCATCGCTTGCCGAAAACCATTTGGTTCTCCGCCTCAGCAAGATTTTTACCGCCGTGAAGGGCGACCGCACGCTGCTCGACGACATTGCCTCAAGTCTGGCGGCGGGCCGCGTGGTCCGCGCCGCACGGGATCAAATCTTCTGCCCTACTTACGTCGAAGATTTGGTTCAAGCCGTAGGCGGCATCCAAGCCAAGGGACTTCGCGGGCGGATGAACGTCGCCAACCCGGCCCGCTGGTCGCGAGCCGACGCAGCGATTGCAATGGCGAAGGCGATGCGGGTCGATCCATCGCTGGTGGAAGTGATTTCTCTCTACGATATTCCCTCAATGGCCGGCCGCCCCCTCGACACAAGCATGGCCTGCCCCCGACTTATCCGGGAGGTCGGCCCGACATTCCAGCCGTTGGAAACATTCATCGAGCGCGTCGCGGCGAATTGGGCGATCCAGTAATTGCATCGCATTTCTGCATCGATTTGACCGCGCGGCATTTGCGACCTACGGTAGACTAGGCCGATTTTCTATCCATTGCCGAGCCAAACCCGCGGATCGAACATGTCGCAGTCAATCTCTGGCGAGCCTTCCCTGCCCAATCGAACGATGAAGTTAGCGGAATGGTCGCTACAATCGTCAACGACCGCATTGCAAACGTGGTGGCGCAACTGGTTGTTGCATATTTACCGCTTTCTCCTGAGCAGCACCGCCCCGTGGGTGGTTGCCGAGAGCCTGATCGTGGCCGGCATCGTCGGCCATGCGTCGCTGCACCACATTCGCATCAACCACGATTGCGCGGGATTCATCACGGTTGCTCAACAAATTCTCGACGGCGAACTGCCCTACATCGATATCTGCGACGTGAACCCGCCCTGGATCATGTATCT
>JANXOJ010000626.1 GCA_025353625.1 Planctomycetota bacterium
GGCAACCGCAGAGTATTCCGGCGACGATGAGTGCCAGGGCTGCTCGAGAATGAAAGTGGCAGCCAGACTCCGTCTGCCGTCCGCCAAAGACTTCTTGCTTTTGAAATTTGCCTGCAAGTTGGGTGGTGATTCGGACGGCAATGGGTGAGTGCTTGAAACACTCGGCGGCCGCCCAGGTGACGACGATAAAAATGCCGATCGTGGGGATGTAGGTATAGCGATCGGCCATTGCTTGCGAACCCACTTGGACGACGCCGACCACCGGCACGAGCGTGCCCAGATACCAGAACCAGCCGACCGGTAGATAGGGCATGCGGCGTGCGAAGGCAATCGCGGCCACGGTAATTACAAGAAGCAAAACCGAGGCGACGGCAATGTGAGCCGTTGCGGGATGGAACTGATAAGGATAGTAAACGGCCAGATCGGCGGGCCAAAGCGTCATTCGCAAATAGTCGACGTAGGCGATTGTCGCATTTTCCAGACGCAGCGTCAGGCCAGCCCGATCGTGGACCATCTCCATCGCCCCTTGGCTTCGTTGTGCAACAACGGTGACCGCGCAGGCAGCAAGGGAGAGAGCAAAAAGAGGAAGCTTTTCGAGAATTGGCCATGCCCAAGAAGCACGTATGCCGCCCTCACGCACGGCCCCTCTTCCGAAACTGGAGAGGGGAGAATTCGTTGCGCTCGCTTCTAAACCCTGAACCCTGAACCGTGGTCCCAACGGCCAATAGTCCAGCAACACGAGCACCGCCGGCAACGTCACCAACATCGGCTTGCACATCAACCCACAGGCCATGCAAATCGGCACGAGTATCCAGCGGGTCAGGGTTCGCCGGGCCGCAAATCGGGCATATGCCAGCAGCGTTAGCAGGAAGAAGAACGTACTGAGGACATCCTTTCTTTCCGCGATCCAAGCGACCGATTCGACGTGCAGCGGATGCAGAGCAAAGAGCGCGGCAACGATTGCGCTGCGCCATCGTGCGGCGGTCATCTGTTTTAACAGAAGAAAGAGCAGCAGCGCGTTGGCGGCATGAAGTACGACGTTTACCAAATGATGGCCCGGCGGCCATGCGCCGAAAAGCTGGCAATCGAGCATCAATGAAAGCCAGGTGAGCGGATACCAGTTGGCCGTCTCGAAGGTGGTAAACGCCCAGCCGATTCCGCTCCAGGAGAAGCCCGCGCGGACCTGAACGTTGTCGGGCACGTAAATCTGATCGTCGTAGTTGGTGAAGTCAAAGCGGACGACTTGCACATAAGCCGCGGCAATCAGCAGAACCAACCCCGCACAGACGATCCAATCCACGTTGGGATTCCAACGTCTTGGGGGCTTTGCGGCCTTTTTTGCGCGTCGTTTCATTTCGTCGGGATCTGACCGAGGACGTTTTGGCATGGATCAAACCGCATAGGTAGGGTGGCTTTGCGACTTTGTTTGAAAAGGGATCGGACAACGGACGTTCAACGACCAGAGCTTTGTCCATGCGCCGCAATACCATCTGCCGGCCGCCCTCCCCCTGCGCCCTTTGCCCATCTGCCGTTTACAGGAGAGGGGAGTTACTGGCGTTCAAGTTCCTCGCTTTGCGGCAAGTCGGCCAGGGTTTGTAGCCCGAAAAGTTGCAAGAATCGGTCGGTGGTGAAGTATTGTACCGTCCGCCGCTTGCCCGGCAGACGCTCGATCCGCAGCAAGCCACGATGGACCATCTGCGAAAGGACGTGAGCACTCGGCTTGCCGCGTACGGCATTGATTTGCTCGGCGGTGAGCGGCTGCTGATAGGCCACGATGGCCAGCACGTCAATGGTAGCCTGCGACAGCCGGGCTTCGCGGACGCGGCCAAAGAATCGTTCGCGAAGCGGATGAAACGGCTTGCGAAGTGTGATGCGGAAGCCGTCGGAATCGTCGGCAATGTAATATGGACAGCCGCCGAGCGCATAGCGTTGATTCAACTGATCGACCAGCCCGCGAATCTCGCCCGGCTCGACACCGCGCATCAACTCGGCGGCACGAGAGGCCGATAGGGGGCGGTTGTCTCGGTCGCCGACGAAGAGCATGGCTTCAAGGATGCCCAGCGGCGTGACCGGCCCCGAGTCATCCTCTGCGGTCTCGGCGGTCTCGGTGGAGGTTTCCTCCATTGCAATCGGCGGATGGCCGTTTGCGACGGCCAAGGGGCTATCGACCACGGTGGGCGCGTCGGCCGTCGGCGATGGCGCCCCCATCACCTGGGCGAACGCCTGGGCAAGCTCATCCAGAGAAATCGCGTCTTGTTCGGCGTCCATATCCGTACTGTTTTACTTCCAGCGCTTCGCCACTTCCTGCTTCATGAATTGCAGGCCGTCGGTGGCCAACTGTATCTCGCTCTCGTACATCCGCCGCCAGATTTTTGTGGCAGCCGCGATCTTATCCAGGGCCAAGCCGAATGCTTCAATGACCATCATGCCGTTGAAGCCAACTTCGTGCAGAGCGTCAAAATTTTCTGCCCAGCGGACACTCCCCTGACCGGGCGTGCTGCGATCGTTCTCGCTGATATGGACGTGCGAAAGGCACGGCTTCAGCGCGCGAATGGCGGCCGCAGAGCTTTTTTCTTCGATGTTTGCGTGGAACGTGTCGTACATCATCGTGGCACGAGGGTGGCCGATGTCGCGGCAGAACCGTGCGCCGTCGGCGGCCGTGTTCAGCAGATAGCACTCGAAGCGATTGAGGTACTCAATGCCCAATGTGACGTTGACCTTTTCGGCATGTTCGGCAACTTGCCGCATGCTATCGACGCCCCACCGCCATTCGTCGGCCGTCGGCCCGCTACCGGAAAATTGGCCCAAGGCCGAATGATACGGCCCGACCAGAAACTCGCAGCCGGCTGCCGCAGCGCAGTCGAGCGCCGCTTTGTTGCCGGCGACCCCTAGGCCGCGCTCGGCCGCGTCGGGGCTGATAGGATTATTGCCCGGCAGGCGAATCGTTACGCCGGATCGCGCCAGACCAAGATCGTCAAACCGCTTGCCCCAGCGGGTATATTTCGCCGCGTCGTACTCGAAAATCGGAATCTCGATGGCATCGTAGCCGATCTTTTTCAAATTCTCCAAGACGGGCAGGATCGAATCGTCCAGTGTATCGCACCACAGCAGCAGGTTCAGTCCAAAACGCACGCTAAGTCTCCCATGTCCTATTTGCAAGTCAAGTCACGACGAATGCCCTTCTCCTAACTCCTAAATTCTAATTCCTCCCTTCCTCCTTCTCCCCCTCAGCATTTTCCTTGCTGCTGGCCGCCATGCCCATCACAAAAAAGTAGATGCCCGCCGGCAAGGCAAGCAGGCAAAGAATACCGTCAAAAATTGCCTCCGGCACGACCATCTCGCGATGCGGCAGGAAGGTCAATACATCGGGCGGCAGCTTTTGCGCCAGAAGAATAACGCCGGCCGCCAGGCCCAGGGCCATCAGTCCGGCACCGATGCCAAATTTATCGTCGGATGACATAGTTCGCCTTTCTTTGTACTCCCCATTCCCGTAAGTGGGAGAGGGCAGTCAGATTTTTACCGATTTGAACTCGGCAACACCTCATGCCGCCACCGGCAGATTGTCTGCTGGGCCGCCAACAACTTCCGCATTTCAAAGGACGGCGAGGCCATTGCTATCTCGCTGCACGACCCGATCCATTCTTTATAACAGTTTGTCATCTTCTCCGTTATCCCACAAGATGCGCACGTGACAAAAGGCGAACTTCCTCACGCCCCCCTTTTATGGGGCACCTGCGTTTATGGCCCAAAGCTGTCCGGTGGGCGAACTTCGCGACCGATTCTGGGGCATCTGAATGCTTGCCGCCACCTTTCGATTAGGCCGGTGCCGCGATGCGAATGATGAGCCGTTCGAGGATCAGTCGCGGCGGCATGGCACTATCGCCTTTGAGATCGAGATCGGCTTCCAGAAGCCAGCCATAGAGCTGGCGGCCGCGCTGCCGCCCGAGACGCTTTAGCTGTGGCTCCGATTTGCGGATTACGAACGGTTTCATGCCCGCTTGCTCCAGCGCAGGAACGATGCCGATCTTTTTGCCGGCCGCTTCGGACTGAACGATTATGCGAGTCGCCGCGGCAAACCGCCGGAGTGTTGCCGAAATCTGGCCGAGTAGGCTAATCGGCACCTCGCCGGACGAGAGAAGCCGATCGACCTGTCGCATGGCCTCTTTGACGTTGCCATTTAGGGCCAAGTCGAGCATATCCCAAGTTGTTTTCGCCCGCCAGCTTCCACCCATCTTCTGGACCATCTCGGGCGTAATCATTTTATCGGCACCGGCCATGAGCGAGAGCTTGGCCAGTTCCTGATCGAGCAGGCCCAATTCCGGCCCGATCATTTCTATGAGCAAATCGGCACTGCCGGGCGCAAGTTGGACCTTATGCGTCTGCTTGGCCCAATCTTTGAGCCAGGTCGTGAGCTTGGCCGTTGCCGGTGCGCTGCAATCGATGGCCAGCCCGCCGCCGTCGATCGCCTTATAGAGCCGCGTGGTGGCCGGCATCGTCTTGACATCGAGCACCAGCACGCCGCTTTGGCCGGGATGGGCCACATACTCTTCGAGCTGCGGACGATATCGGCTGACGAAATCGTCGGCGTCCTCGACCGCGATGAGCCGCTGCCCGCCGAACATGGCTACCGTCGTCAGTTCCTCGACGACATCGCGGAACTGGACCTCCTTATTGTCGCCCGCGAATGTCGTCAGCGAGAACTCACATTCGTCGTCCTTCAGGATCGCACGGCGAATGGCCAGCAACACCTGACGGCGGAGAAACGAATCGTCGCCATACGCTGCACAGACAGCCTTGGGCGGATATTTGTCGGGGTGCGCCAGATATTCAATCGCATGGAGCTTGGCCATGCGGGCATTATATAGCGTGCGACGGACGAGCGATAGGACGGACCTCCGAGTGCGACGCGAACTGCAAAGTCCAGATTTTGTGGTGCGGGCGTCTCGCCTGCCGCGACTCATTCAGGCGAGACGCCTGCACCACAATTTCAGCAAACTCAATCGTGCAAACGCTCCATTGCGTCGAGCACCATTTGTCCCGTGCTGCCGAGAGCGAACAACGATTGTTGCGTTCCCCGCTTTTCGTCGGACAGGAGTCCAGTCTTGGCGAAGGTCGAGAGGATGTACTCGGCGGCGTCGCGCTCGATGCCATAGAGGTGGAAGAAGGCGGCGTCGAGTTCCGCGCGGATTTCGGCCCGCTCGGTCTCGTTCCAGAGATGGACGCCGTCGCCGCGCGACCCCTTGAAGCCGCACGCCTCGGCCAAGGGAATCATGTCCTCGGCCGTGCAAGTGAGTTTCAAGACCCGCTCGCTGATCCAGCGTTCTAGCGTTTCTTTCTTCTTCCAGGGGCATTTTTCCGCGTAAGGCTGTCTGTGCAGCGTATGGCGACGATGCGTTTCTCCGACGTCAGGTGTTGTTGGCCATTCGCCATGCGATCCTGAAGGGCGATGAATGTGAGTTCTCACTG
>JANXOJ010000648.1 GCA_025353625.1 Planctomycetota bacterium
AGACTCATGGCCTCTTCCGAAACCCGCGTCACCTCGCTTCCGAAGCTTCGATGGATGCCGGCAAAGCGTTTCACGATGTGATCGACGAGCAAGGGCAGATCGCCGTTGCGTTCGCGGAGAGGCGGCAAACGAATTGTGAAAGAGCCCAAGGCGTACAGCAAATCCGACTGGAAGCGACCTTCGGCAGCCGATTGCTCCAAGTCGTCGGACGAAGTCGCCAGAATCGTCACATCCGCCGATCGCAATTCGCGGCTGCCCAGCGGCTCGTAAGCTTTGTCGCGGAGCAACCGCACGAGCTTGCTTTGCGTTGAGAGCGGAAGATCGCCAATCTCCTTGAGCAGCAGGACGCCTCCATCCGCTGCCGCAATTCGACCGCTGCGGCTCGTCGCCGCGCCGGGAAACGAATCCGGTTCATGGCCAAAAAGCTCGCTATCGACCCACATTCCGTTAAAGTCGCTACACTTCACGGTGTGGAACGGTTTTCCCGCCCGAGGACCATTTTGCTGGATCAGCCGAGCAACGAGTTCCTTTCCGGTGCCGCGCTCACCGACGATAAGCACGGGCAAGTCCTGAGCGGCGACGCGACCGATGCTTTTGTAAACTTCGCACATCGCCGGGCAGGTTCCGATCAAGATATCGGCTGCCGGTGGGCTTTGGTCGCCGGATCGCAATTCGACCGGTGTAAGCATCAGTTGTCGCGCTTCCATCGCACGATCGACCCCTTGTTGGAGAAGTTCCACGTCGAGCGGTTTGGCGAGAAAGTCGAACGCGCCGCGCTTCATAGCCTCGATCATTGTGAGGCTCGTTTCGGCAGCCGTGATGAATAGGACCGGCAGATGCCGATCGAGATCGCGAATGTTGTCCAGAACATCCAGCCCTTCGCGGTCGGGGAGTAGGTGGTCCAGAATGACGACATCCGTTCGACGCCGAGAAAGTACCGCTAATCCCTCGGTTGCGGTGCCCACGGATTGGTATTCATAGCCCGGTCCCGAAAAAACCTGTTTACCAATTCGCTGAACGAGCGGGTCGTCATCGATCAGCAACAGACGCGAAACGCGGGTCATGGTCTTTGTCATTTCGGCGGACACCATAATACCAATACCTCGCAAAGACAAATCCCGGACCAGAAAAATGCGACTCGCTCTTGATTGCAAATTCTTAAGCTCGGGAACGCGAGATTTAAACGCAGTGCAAATCGACGTGCCCCTTCCAAGGTCTTTCCTGAGTAGCAAGTGTCGTGCCACACCCAGCCCTTGTGAGGGGTTGTGATCGAAAAGTGTCTTGAAAACGGCATTTTTAGGCAAAATTGGACATGCCAGATCAAATGGGAGTTTTATCGTTGCCTAAAAAACAATCTTGTCATGCACATTAATTGCGCGTCGTTCTTAGGCGTATCGACTTTAAATGCCACATTTCCGGCGGCTCGTTGGCTTTCCGACTTACCAGCCCTGGTCGCGTGGGATTCATGCAGGCTGTTAAAGCGTGGCGACGACTTGCGCTTACTTTGCGATTCTTTTGTGCAGCCATTGCACTTAATTCAAGCGACGGCGCAAATATCCAACTGTCGAAAATGCACAAAACTCCGGCAATTCGTTGGCTAATGCCGATTTTGTCATTTTTTTGCTGCGATTGGCATCCCATTGGCGTATACGGTCACTGTATCTGAAAAGACCAACGGAAGTCTGATAAAGCTATAATCCGAAACCGCCAAGGAGCCCTGCTTCATGCCTGAACGAGCCGCCACGCTGGCCAATTCGCCGATTAAGCTGAGCCGCCGACACTTTTTGGGGGCCACCGTAGCCGGCGCTGCTTCAGCAACCATCCTTTCCGGATGTAGTGATGCTCCAGCAACAGGAACCCCAACCGCAGCATCGAGTGAGAAGTTTGCGGCGATTCCTGCAAGCGAGGCACCCGAGGTAAGCGATTTGCGGTTTGGCATGATTGCCTTGACCGACTGCTCGCCCATCGTCATTGCCCATGAGAAAGGTTTCTTTAGGAAGTATGGCATCAATGCCACCGTCAGCAAGGGAGCGAGTTGGGCCGCGATTCGGGACTCTCTTTCCAACGGCGATTTGCAAGCTACGCACATGCTGCTTGGAATGCCGATCGCGTCGACGCTCGGCCTGATGAAGTCGCCAAAAAAGGCAATGGTGGTTCCGTGGCTTTTGAATCGCAATGGGCAGGCCATTTCTCTCAAGGCCTCGTTCAAAGGCAAAGTGGCCGCCGACCCCAAAGCACTAAAACCGATGGCCGACGAGGCGAAAGCGGCCGGAACTCCTCTAACATTTGCCATGACCTTTCCCCCCGGCACGCACGCCATGTGGCTGCGATACTTCCTGGCCGCCGGCGGCATAAATCCCGATAGCGACGTAACGTTGGCGACGGTTCCCCCGGCGCAGATGGTGGCAAACATGCAAGTCGGCAGGATGGACGGCTTCTGCGTCGGCGAACCGTGGAACGCGCGCGTGATTGCCGAGGGGATCGGATTCACGGCCATCACAACGCAAGAGATTTGGCCCGATCACCCGGAGAAGGTCTGTGCATTCACGGACGAGTTCGCCGACAAGAATCCCAAGACCGTTAAGGCGGTACTCAAGGCATTGCACGATGCGAGTGTCTGGCTCGATGATCTCGGCAATCGGCCCGAGCAAGCGGCCATCGTATCGCGGCCTACCTACATCAATTGCAAGAAGGAAACGATTCTCGGGCGGCTTGTTGGCGACTACGACTATGGCGATGGCCGGACCAAGAAAGACGACCACTATATGAGCTTTAGCAGCCGGAATTGCAACTATCCCCAGCCCAAGTATGTGATGTGGTGGCTCACGCAACTTCGCCGCTGGGGCATGTTGACGGAGAAGCCCGACTACCAAGCCGTCGCAAAACAAGTTATGCGGACCGACCTCTACGAAGAGGCCATGAAAGAAATTGGCTACAAACATGGCGGATTGAGCAATGGATCGGAGAAGCTGTTCGATGGCGTTACGTTCGATCCGACCGGCGATCTTGAGAAATACGCCGCCTCGTTTCCCATTCACAGCATGAAGGGATGAAATGTTTATGAAGATCGACACCAATTACTTCCGCCCCGTGTTCTTGCCGCTTCTCGGTATCGCAGCCGTTCTGTTTATTTGGACCATCACCAGTGCGACGTGGGCAAAAAAACTGCCTTCGCCGCTTCAGACTTGGGAGCAGAGCAAGGACTACGTCATGAACCCCTTCGCCAAACGCGGCGAGTTGGATCAGGGTGTACTGCGTTTCACGGGCTATTCGTTGCTCTTGGTAATTAAAGGTTACGTGTTGGCAATCCTGATTGGCGTTCCGCTGGGATTATTGCTGGGCACCTCGAAAATCTGCACGGAGAGCCTCGACCCAATCATCCAGGTCTTGCGGCCCGTTTCGCCGTTGGCGTGGCTACCGCTGGGCTACATTCTCTTTGAGCAGCCGCAGCCGGCTGCCGTTTTCACGATTGCTATCTGTTCGATGTGGCCGACCGTCCTCAATACGGCAGTCGGCGTGCGAGCCATCCCGCCCGACTATTTGAACGTCGCGAAGGTGCTGAACCTTTCCGGCTGGAAGCTCTTTACCAAGGTCTACCTGCCGGCAACGCTGCCGTACATGTTCACGGGGTTCCGTCTCAGCCTCGGTATCGCTTGGCTCGTAATTGTCGCCGCTGAAATGCTAACCGGATCGCCCGGCATTGGTGGGTTTTTGTGGCAGGAATACAACAGTCTCGTTTACGAACACATCATCCTTTGCATCGTTACGATTGGATTGGTCGGGTTTGTACTCGACCGCATGATGAGCTTTGTGGAGGCTCGGCTTCGGGTCGCGTAATAAAACGAAATAACGGGACGGACCTCCGAGTCCGTCCTGCGAGAGGAGGCAGTCGAAAACACCATGTCCTACCTAGTCCTAGACCGCGTCTGCAAAAGCTACGGCACAGCCGGCAAGCGAACCGAGGTGCTTACCAACGTTTCGCTGAGCGTGGAACGCGGCGAGTTCGTAGCTATCGTTGGGCCATCCGGCTCCGGCAAGACGACCCTCGTAGCGATGATCGCCGGGCTCATGAAACCCGACTCGGGCACCATTGTTATCGACGGTAAGAAGGTCAAAGGGACGGGGCTGGATCGAGGGGTAGTGTTCCAGAACTATTCGCTTCTGCCGTGGTTCAGCGTCTTTTCAAATGTATTGCTGGCCGTGGAGCAAGCTTGCCCCGATTGGCCGGCACCGCGCCGCAAGCAGCATGTGGAGCGTTACTTGCGGATGGTCAACCTGTGGCCGGCTCGCGATAAGCGTCCGGCCGAGCTTTCCGGCGGTATGCGACAGCGCGTGGCCGTCGCCCGAGCGTTGGCGATGGAGCCCAATATGCTGCTCATGG
This sequence comes from Planctomycetota bacterium, assembly GCA_025353625.1. GTDB lineage: Bacteria > Planctomycetota > Planctomycetia > Pirellulales > Thermoguttaceae > JANXQG01. Next base: position 4,382 of record JANXOJ010000648.1, read on the forward strand.
ACGAGCCGTTCGGGGCTTTGGACGCGCTAACTCGTGGAACGTTGCAGGACGAGTTGATCCGCATCTGGGACGACAACCGCCGCACCGTATTGATGATTACGAACGATGTGGACGAAGCGATTTTGTTGGCCGATCGGATCGTGCCGCTATCGTTTGGTCCACAGGCGACACTTGGCCCGGAAATCATCGTCGATATGGACCGCCCGCGTCCACGGCAATCGCTGCACCGCAACGCGGACGTGAAGCGACTGCGAAACAGCGTGACCGAATATCTCGTACACAGTCGTCGCAAGCCGGCGAGCCGCAGTCTCGGTTCGTCAACCACACCTCTCGGCATAGGAGCCGCGCCGTGAAGCATGAAGAACGATATTTAGAACTCTGGAAGCTCAAGAAATCGTATCCCGCGAATAAGGGCGAGATCACCGTCGTTCGCGACTTCACAATCAATGTGCAAAAGGGCGAGTTCGTGGCGATCATCGGCCATTCGGGCTGCGGAAAATCGACCGTTTTATCGATGATTGCGGGCCTCTCGCCACTCAGCGGCGGCGGTATGATCCTCGACGATTGCGAAATCGTCGGCCCCGGTCCCGATCGCGGCATGGTCTTTCAGTCGCCCAGCTTATTGCCCTGGTTCACGGCCTTGGGCAACGTGCAATTGGGCGTCGATCAGGCGTTTGAAAAGACGCTCAACAAGGTCGAAAGGCGACAAATTGCCACGGAATATCTGGAACTGGTCGGCCTCGGCGACGCCTTGGATAAATATCCTGCGGAGCTGTCGCAAGGCATGCGGCAGAGAGTGGGAATCGCGCGGGCATTTGCCATCGACCCGAAGTTGCTGCTGCTCGACGAGCC
>JANXOJ010000675.1 GCA_025353625.1 Planctomycetota bacterium
GTGCCGCTACCAAGGCCAAAAAAGGCAAGCGTTTTCGTCCCGCCGTAGCCTCATTTCACTTCGACCAGGAACGGGGATTGTGGAAACTGCACGAAGAACTGAGCACCAAGACCTACCGGCCCGGAGCGTACCGTAGTTTCTTCATCTACGAGCTGAAAGAGGTGTTGAGGGCGGTTCAAAACGGCGGCGGCGGGCGGCCGAAAATGGTGGCGCTGGGTAGGTGAAGAACTCCTTGGGGTCGGGGTATTGTATCGAGAAACAAGTACGAAACAGAACGGGTCAGGTGGTTGGTTTTCGGCGGCGCTTGGCGTCCTGGAGGCGGTAGCTTTCGCCCTTGGTCTCCAAGATGTGGCAACGGTGAGTAAGCCGATCCAGGGCCGCCCCGGTCAACCGTTCGCTGCCGAGCACCTCGGTCCAATTCTCAAACGGTAAATTCGTGGTCACAATCAGGCTATTCCGCTCGTAGGCGGTGGCGATCACGTCGAACAACAGTTCCGCCCCGGCCTTGCTGGCGGGAACGTAGCCCAGTTCGTCCAGGATCAACAGGTCCAGCTTGCCAAGTTGTTGCCGCAACCGCAAGAGTTGCCGCTCTTCTTTAGCCTCCAGGAGCAAGGTGACGAGTTCGGTGACGCGGAAGAAGCGGACCTTACGGCCCTGAGCGCAGGCGGCCATCCCCAGCGCCGTGGCCAGGTGCGACTTGCCAGTCCCGCTGGGACCGACGAACAAGACGTTCTCGCGCTTGTCGAGATATTCCCCTTTGACCAGTTGCAACAACAGCGGCTTGTTAATGCTCGGGCGGGCCGAGAAGTCGAATTCGTCGAGCAGTTTATGGGCCGGGAAGCGGGCCGCCTTGAGCCGCCGCTCCGCCGACTTGCGTTCCCGTTCAATCAGCTCCAACTCACAGAGCTGGAGCAAGAACGCCAGATGATCGGCGTTGTCGACGGCACAGCGCTGGGCAATCTTCTCGCACTCAGCATGCATCGTTGGGAGCTTGAGGGCTTTCAAATGATGTTTGAGCAGCACGGTGCTCTTGGTGTCGGTCTTGTTCATGGCGCCACCTCCCCCAACAGGGCTTGGTAGGAGGAGACGTCGGTCGTCTCGACCCGGACATGCGCCAGATGCGGCCGGCCATCGAGCGGAAATAGCTCGATGGGCTGGTCGCTCCGGTGCTCGACGATCGTGCGAATGCTGTCGGCATCGATCACGTCGATGTCCAAGGCATACTCGACCGCCGCCGTGAGTTGCCCCAGAGAGAACTTCTCCAAAAGCCTCAGCACCCGGATGTAGGAGCGTGTGCCATACTGCGTGTCCGCCGCCTCCAGCCGCCGCCTGAGCAAGGCAAAGCATTCGGGCAGTTGCCAGTTCTCCAAGGGCCGGGCATGGTCCAGCCCACCGGGCTTACGCTCCAAGAGAGCCAGATAGTGGATCGGCTCGAATAAAGTCCGTTCCCGCTCCCAGCAGCGTGGGTGTTTCGCCACCAGTCGGTCCTCATAGACCATCCGGACTTGCTCCACGGTGCCCACCACGAGGAGCTTTCGGTGGGCGTATTGGACCGGCACGGAGTATGCGTTGTCATCGAACCGGACCAGCGACTGGGAATCGACCGTCCGATCCTCGACGCGCCGAGCCTCAAAGGGTTGTTTGGGGAGAGGCAGAAAGGCGGCTTGATCTTCCCGGAGCAGATCGCCCTTGGGGGCTGGCTTCCCCCGAGTCCGCTCGGCCAGATTGGCCAAACAGCGCTCTCGAAGGGAGTGGTTCAGCGTCTCCAGGGAATCGATCTGGGGCACGGGCACCAGAAAGTTGCGCCTCGCGAACCCTACGAGTCGCTCGACGTGCCCCTTCTCGTTGGCCCGCCGCACCAGGCAGAAGTGCTCCTGGAACAGATAATGACTCTGGAGCCGTAAAAACTCCTTGGTCAGCTTACGCTCACGCCCCTTCAGCACCTCGATCACAGCAATCGCCGAGTTATCGTAGCTAATCCGCTTCGGCACCCCACTGAAAAACTCGAAGGCCCGGCGATGTCCTTCCATAAAAGTCTCGGTGCATTCCCGAGGAAAGGCCTGGATAAAGATCGCTCCCGAGTAGGGGAGTGTCATGACGAACAGGGCGACCTTGGTCTCGACGCCGTTCAGCTTCACGGTGGCTTCACCGAAATCGACCTGGGCCTCACCAGGAGGATGCGAGAGCGGCAGGAACACCTCTTGATGCACCTGTTTCCAGGCCCGAACGGCGTCCTTCACCGCCGTCTTGCCACCCTGGAAGCCATGCTCGTCCCGTATTCGCTCAAAGATCCGCTTGGCTGTATGCCGCTGCTTCTTGGGAGCTTGCCGGTCGTCGATCAGGATCTGATGGATGATCGGCAGGAACGGCTCCAGCTTCCGCTTGGGCCTGACCTTGCTCTGGCGATAACCCGGCGGTTCGGCATGCGCCAAGATCTTCTTCAGTGTGTGCCAGCCCAAGCCGTACTTCTTGCAAGCGGCGCGCTGGCTCAATTCGTTCGTCAACACTTGCCGACGAACCTCTTTCCAAAACTCCATGTCGGATCGCACTCCTGGGACTCCCTGCGAAGGTGGGCAAAATCGGGGCTAACGCCCCTATCTTGCCACTTCCCAGAGATGAACCAATGTGCGCCGCCAATTTCAACCGCCCCGACATACTCCCGCCGCCGCCGTTTTGAACCGCCCTCAACACGTTACAGGAAAGTTTGGAACGACTGTTGAGCGATCCGCTCGTGGCAGATCTTTGGCGTTTTGAGCTCAAGGATGGCAAGCGGTTCTATTGTCGTACCAAGC
>JANXOJ010000705.1 GCA_025353625.1 Planctomycetota bacterium
CGCAACCCCAATTCAGTACTATGACAAAACACTAGCAAATCGCGCCGTGTAAATCCCTCGCGGCGTTGGGCTTTACGGTTAAAAGTAAATCCCGAACCGCCCGCCGACGGTCAGCAGCAACGATCGCGGTTGAAATGAGTCCTGGACTTGCGACGACTCTTCCCACGTCATGATCTCGGTGCGTGCGGAGATAAAGAACCGCTGCCCGCGAAGTCCGATTTCGGCGTTGGCGAAGGCACCCATCTTGGGCCACAGGGGCCGATCCATGATCGTGGCGTATTGGTAGGTTATGGCCGTCATGCCGCAGCGCCATTGCGTATACCATTGCGATTCAGCACCGATGGGCCGATGCGTCTCGAAGCCGACAAAGGGATAGGTCGTCCACCACGTCTCCTGATATCCGCTGACGGGGTTGCCCAGGTCCGAGGTGCCGTCGTGCAGGTCACGGACCCACAGTCGGCTGCCAATGCCCATCAGAAAGGCTGCGCGGCCTTCCCATGCGGCAGGTGCCATCACCATTTCATACTCGCCGCGCACCCCGAGATAGCCGGTATTGGAAACGAGCCTCTCCATGCCGGAATCAAATTGGCCGAAGCCATCGTAGTGGACATCGCCGCCAAAAAACTCGGCCCGAAAGCGTTCGATGCCGATCTGCTTGGTATATCCCAGTGTGAAGAGCGTGCCGTTCTCGTTGACAAAATCCGATCCGCCGACCCGCTCGTTCCAGTGCATGTAGTCAACCCGCGCATACCAACTGGATTGCACGTTCTCGCCTCGATGCACCGCGTACGCATCGTCGGCGGGAAAGGGGCCGGGGGTGATGGCATTCCCCACAAATTCACCGCGCCCCTCTTGGCCGCTCGCAACCGCGACCGCAGTCGCATAAACCGGAGAGCCTAGCGGCGTTGTGCCGACTTGTGCCCTGTCCGTCGGCATCGCCACGGCATCTTCCGGTGCCGGGCCGGGCGGATTGACTGACGCCGGATCGGCCACGCCTACCGGGTAGGTGCTGGAGTTGTTGGAAATGTAAGGTGCAGACGACGCCGACATACATGCACGATTACCAACGAGCAAGACGATTGAGCAAACCAAAATGCGCGCGGCGACATGCATAGCGAACTCGCACCGAGAAGAAGACTACCGCAGATGTTTATTAGCGTCCAAGGGCGGGTGCAGATGGTAGTGGTTTCGCCGCTGAGCGTCAAGGCAAGCTGCAAGCTATGGGCAAACTGGCGTGCCAGGAAATGCACATCGGCCGGCGGTTGATGCAACCGCCGGCCGATATTTTTCGTGGCTTGAATTGAAAGAGTGCGTGCTAGACCGTCCGACGCTTCCGCCAAGTGAATCCGACCAGCGAAAGTAGCCCAACCACCGACCAGATGGCGATGGACGCCGGCTCGGGAACGCCGCTCGGCAAATTGGCAAACGGATCGGCATTGAGGGCGGTTACATCGCTATCGGAAAGAACCGAGTCAAACAAACGGATCAACGCCACACTGCCGGGCGAGTAATCGTTCTGGAACCCCCCTACGTTGTTGTCGAGGAAGAAATTCAAGAGATTGGCACCGTTGATGTCCAATTCGGTGTTCGTGGCCGAAACTGCGGCGGCTCCATCCAGGTAGAGCTTTACCGTATTATCGCTGGCAACCGTGGCAACCAAATGATGGAAGGTGTTAGCAGGGAAGGAACTGCTGGGCGTCCCTGGACCGCTATTGTATACAAACAGCCCGGAATTGACTGCATAAAGCCCCGTATCGGACGTGCGATTGACCGAATCGAGAATCCTTGCATAGGTGCTGACTTGCTGCAAGGACAAGACCATTTCCAAGGAATAGTTGTTCGACGTTACCGTGTGCCCGGCGGTCGTATTCAAGAACGACAGGCCATTCTGATTGGCAGCCGCGCTGTTTATGGGGGCGTTAAAATTGTAGACCGTGTGCGAGTTCCCAAATACGGTCGCCGTGCCAAACGTGCCGACGCTATTCGGATCGACGGCAGTCAGCGCGGGGGCACCGGCTTCAAGGGCATTCAGGTTATTGTTGAACGTATAGGTATCGACTGAAACCGCAGCTTGGGCACGGGCAGACGTAAGCGACGCGCTGGCAAGCACAAAAAGAATACAAAGTCGTTTCATGATTTTTTCTGTTTCTAAAAATATGCGCTAGGCATTAACATCAAGCGCGATCTAACGTCCGCTTCGGACCATTCCGCGACGGCGTCGCCAAACGCTTGCCGCAACAAAGCCGGTGCCAAGAAAGCCCCAGACAACGAGACTGGCCGGCTCGGGGACGGAACTAATTCCGCTTCCGTTGGGGAGGTCTATGGTGATGATTTCGCCGGGGGCAACGTTGTCGAATTCAATAAAAGTTGTCTGCTCCAAAGTGTACGGCCCGCCATCAAGGTGAACCGTAACCGGATTACTGGTTAAATATCCGACGTAGTGAGGGCCAAATTGCAAATGGTTGTTGGCATCGTTGCCAAAACTCAGGTGAACCGTCAACGGGGACTCGCCGCCATAAAACAGTGTTGATTCCACAAAGGAACTGCCAACCGTCGCAGA
>JANXOJ010000048.1 GCA_025353625.1 Planctomycetota bacterium
GGCAACCACTTCGATGCCGGAACCAGGACGCGATCGAGCCAAGCGTAAGCCGCCGGGTAATCGCCCACATTGGCCAAAGAACGGGCGTATTGCTGATGGTGGTTGTAGTCGTGCGAATATTCCGTGGCAAGCAGTTTTCGCAGCGTGAGCAATTCTTGGTTCCGTCCCATCTGCTCGACGATATTGCAGCGCGACGCGTACCATCGCTTCAGGGCAGCAATTTGGACCGGCTGGCGCTCGTAGACCGGTCGCAAAGCATCGAGTAATCTCAATTGCTCGTTTGCCTCCAGGATGCCGTTGGAGTTGCCGAAAAGGTGGTCGGCAAGAAACATTTCGTCGCCGTCGGCTTGCGGCTTCTCGCGACTTGCCAATGCATTTGCTTCGGAAAAATACTGTTTCTTTGCCTCCTCGGCCTTCCGTGCGAGCGGCAGAATCGACATCCGCACCCAGCGCATACTAGCCTTACCGGATAGCTTTTCCGCTTCGGCCAAGTGCCCCAAAACACGATCCCACTGTTGCGTGGTCTGGTAATGGAGGAGCATCACCATTTGGTCCTCAAACGACGGCTTGCCCGCTGCCAATGCCCTTTTGGCATCGATTAGCTTGGGTAGCGGTTCGTGAAGCAACTGCGCCTGCCCGCGAATCGCCAGATCGTGCTTCCATTGCCGATCGAATTCGCCAACCGGCAGGAGGCTAAACTTCTGCGTAATCAGCGATGTGCGATGGCCGTCGGCATCCGTACTTTCGATGCGCCCGGCATACCAGGCTCCGGCACTTTCGACAAAATCGCCGAACTTGGTCGTCGAAACAACTTTCAGTTTGTTGATGCTCTCACATTTCAATATGACGTTCCGCGTCGTATCGACGAGGATGCGAAGTTCGTAGTGAGGCGAATTTGGATGTTTGAGAATCAACGAGACCTGGTGCTCGCCCTCAAGATTCATTGCGACCGAATAACCGACGTAGGCCAAATCGAGCGACATTGCGACTCCAGTCCCCAGATCGAGCGGCGGTATGCGAACGTCGACCGGTTTGGAGGCACGCACGCGCCCTAGAAGCATTGCCCCCGACAAGACACCCCGTTCCTTGGCGTCGGCCCAGGAGAGGCTCGTCGGCACGCCATCGCCCGACGCTTCCATTAGCCAGCCGCTCGGCGAAACGAGTGCCACGGTTCGCGAGTTCCCGGCGCGCACATCCCAGCGGGCGTCGTACGATTCGGTCTCGATATCGATCCGCAAGCCATTTTTCGCGCCAGTTAGTTGCTCCGTTCGCAGTAAGCTGCGGGCGATGGCTCGCGCGTCGGTCGGCCAGGGCCGTTTAGGCTCTTGCGGTATTGCGGGAGGAGTCGGCAACGGAACGAATAGATTGTTGAGCCAGGAATAATCAACGGCGGTTGCGCCTCGCCTGCGGCGATAGAAGTATTCCGACTTCGACTTTCTGCCGACCCACCCGTTTGCTTCAAGGGTGTTGATGGAGTCGCTGAGATTGCTCGAAAATGCGAATGAACTAGCACGCCCTTGATCGATCGATAACTGTCTCTTGGAACTTTCCGCGTCGTCGGAAGAAGCGTCGCGCAGGAAGTTCTCCGAATCGTCGGAGACACTTAGGTTTTCAAGTGAATTGCGGTCTTTGATCCCTTCGTCGGAAGCCATCGCTCCGTGCTCGCCGTCAAAGTCAACGGAAGATGCGGAAGAAAGTGAAACCGGACCATTTGAAGCCACTGGGGCGTCGAAGCTCAGCGCAAGGCCCACTGGCTGCGGAGCGTTGAAGGCATACAACGCTTCGCTTTCAAGCCCCAATTGCTTCTGGTTCATCTGCTTTTCTTCCACCTCCTCCGCGAATTCCAAGCTCGATCCGTCGTTCAGAATAAGCCCCCCGGCATTGATCGTTGTTGCTCCCGAATATGTGTTTACACCCGTCAAGACCATCTCGCCACTGCCAATCGTGGACAGCTCGTCCTGAAATGCGCCGCCGCCAAAACCACCTCCGCCTCCGCCGGCTCTCCGGCTTTCTGCCCATTGCCATTGGTGCGACTGATTCGATTGAAAGATTGGCACATCGCGTCCCAGCCGACTGAGTTGTTGCAACACCTGTTGCCGCAGCCCCAGCCGCCACGTTCCGGCCCGTTTCATCTGTTGTTGGACCAGTTCCCAGTTGGCGTTTTCGCGACCTTCGGCAAAGAATTTCTCGCCGTCGCGCATTTGGAAGCGTCGCTTCACGCCGAACCGTTCGCGGTCGCCATCGGTTTCCAAAACGAGGAGCGAGGTATACGGCGTGATGATGTGGAACTCCTCGGAGAGCGCGATGATTTCATCTTTGATCGCCGGCGAACTGCCTTGTTCCAGCAACGCATCCAAGTACGTGCGTGCCCAAAGTCGCGGAACGAACGAATTCCCCTGCTCCGCGTCCTTGAGTGAGACTTGGGTTGAGAATTGCACAGGCTTGCCGCCTTGCGTGCCGCAGACGATGATCTCACCCGTTTGATCCTTGCCTTGAGGGGCGTAGCGGCCAAGGATGATCTGTTGCGTCCCGAGGGAAAGATTCGGCAGCGGATCGGGATAGACTCGAGCCGTGCGGAGGCCGCGAAATTCGATCTTCATGTCGCGAAGGGTCGGCTGCGTAAGCTCCGTCAGGAATTCCATTGCAACCGCTGTTGCACCGTGCGATCCGCTCACTTGCCGGAACGAACCACCGCCGATGGCAGCGATGGCCTTCAATACGCCCGGCTCAAAGCTGCTGCTAACGGCCACCGCATGGAACGTCCCCGGCTTGCCTTCGGCCATTCGCCGCAGACGTTTGGAAAAAGCCACCGGGTCGGCGTCACCGGTTGTTACGATGCCGTCGCCGATATAGACGACTTGCGTCTTTGACCCACATTGCGACAAGGCCGTTTGCATGGCCTTATCGAGATCGGTCCAGCCGAGCGAACGGCGTGCGGCCAACTTTTGCCGCGAGATTTCGATATTTTTGGCATTGGCGACGATAGGCTTGGCAAAAACGGTGGGGCAATCAACGTCGCACATCGCGAGGTTGAACGAATCCCTCGGCGTGAGCGCGCCCAACAACGAGGCGACCAACTCGGCCTGCCGCTGGCGGCTGGGGGCGTCCATCGAGGCGGACGTATCGGCGAGGATGACAAGTTCCAAGGGTTCGCCGTTGGGGAGGAGGTCGCGGTGAAGTTGGCCTTGAGCCGATTCGCCCGCCCTCACCTCCGGCCCGTCTCCCAGGGAAGGAGGAGAGCTTGGTGGAGTCACTTGGAGCATGAAGTAGCCGTCTTCGCCGCGGCGGTGTGGGATGAGCACGACGTCGGAGCGTTGCCCTTCCAACTCGACGACCGCTTCAAAATCTTGCGTTGGCGTATATTCCTTTGCACTATATTCCACGTGGGCCGAATGGGCCGTCGCGTCGTTGCGGGTGGTATGCGTCGGTGAAGCGACCGATTTGATGCGCTGGGCCGAATTGATCTTCACGTCGATCTCGAGTTGCCGCAACGGATTCTGCTTGAGCAAATCGCTTTGCAAGGCGTATTGATAGCGGAAGCTGTTGGCGAGGAGCGGCAGCACCTGCGTATAGGTGATCGTGATCCGCTTCTCCGATTCGGCGGGGATGGGAAATACGCGGGCCTTGAAGATATTGCCACCTTCCCATTCCAACAGACCCGGATCGCGCCGTTCGCGGAGAATGGTTTCGTAAATTTCGCGTGCCCGCTCCTTTTCGACGACGTCCGCCTCGACTAGCTTATCGCCGATCCACATCCCGAAGCCGGCAATCGAGGCATCCTGCGGCAGCGGAAAGAAGAACGTCCCCTCCAGAGTGCCTTTGGTATGATTAACGAACGATTCTTCAATCGTGGTCCGCGCGATCTGGTCGCGGATATCGACGGTGACCTTGTGGTAGCCAACCGTCAGCGGCACGTTGCGGCCATCGATCTTGGCGAGCAGCGAACCGATGGAATCGCCGACCGTCTTGCCTTCATAGCTGAGTAGCCAGCGCGGCACTTTATCGAGCTTGACCAGCGATTGGTGCTCGGCTCGGTAGACCAGCGTATCGGCGACCGTAATTTTCTTTCCATCCGGCCCGACGAGGTCGATCGGTGACTTTGCAGTGGCCATTACCTTGATTTCGCCCTCGGAAATGCGAATCAGCTTGGGCGAAACGAGCTCCAAGGTAGTACCGGGGCCAATTACCAACTCCACTTGCGGAACGAGACGTATTGAAGTTGCGTTGGCTCCACGGGGATCGGTTTGTAACCAGTCGCCGGGGCGAACCGGCATCCGCGCGATCACCGGGCTCCAACGTTCGTGCATCACGGGGCGAATGAATACCAGCCCTTGGACGTCGGTCACTTTGCCGATGCGGCCATCTTCGGTGAGGGTATGGCCGACGACAAACAAATCTTCATCCACCGGTTTGTCGCGTGCGATGACTGCCAGTTTGCAGATCGGCTCAACCCGTTCGCCGCGTACGCGAAGGCTTTCGATCGATTGTAGCAATTGGGTCTTGGCATCGACTACGGCGTCGATCCGTAGCGTGCCGTCCTGGCCGGCAGATTGCCAACGATAAATGTCAACGCTACGACCGTCCAGCATTGAATGCTCCGGTGCATGCGATGCGAGCAGCTCCTTCTGCACGTCGCGAAAGCCATCCGTGGGCAAATCGAGCAGGGCTAACAGATCCGCATTGCCATCCTTTCCGCCGAACAGCGACGAAGCGTGCGAACTGGCCCGGTTCGCCGTTTCGTCAACGTGCCATGCCTTGCCGTCGCGGGCGATTTGATAGGTGCCGTCGGGCAGATTGCGACGGAGCTTCTGCCCACGTACCCAGACTTCGCCCGACTTGCCGTCCCGCGTTATCCTGAGTTCTAGGCTTTTGGCAGCCGAGGTCCGCGTGAGGATCGCGCCCAAATCGGCGGCGGCGGTGGAA
>JANXOJ010000078.1 GCA_025353625.1 Planctomycetota bacterium
GCCTTGCGCACGCGGACCGCGCAGACCTTATATTCGGGGATTTTGGAAATCGGGTCTTGAGCGGCAATCGTGACGCGGTTGATGCTCTTTGCTCCTGCCCAATGATAGGGAACAAAAACCGTATCGGGCCGGATTGTCGAAACGATTTGCGCGCGAATCGTGATCGCGCCTCGCCGCGACTCGACCGCAGCCCAATCGCCGTCGCTGATTCCGAGTTGTTTCGCGGCAATCGGATGCAATTCGAGCCTCGGCTCCGGGTATTGATCTTCCAACGGACCAATGCGCCGCGTCTGGCAACCGCTGAGGAACTGGCTGACGACGCGGCCCGTCGTCAAGATTAGCGGGTACTCCGCATCGACCTCTTCCGTCGGCGGTGTGTAACGGGCAACGTTGAAATGGGCCTTGCCGTCTGGAAAGTAAAATGGCCCAGCACCCTTGGCCACCGAGTTCCACGAACCTGGTTCGAAGAGACGCGGCGTGCCGGGATGGTCGATCGATTGGCCTTCCGGTCCATTGGCCGGGCAGGGCCAAAAGACGCCGAACGACTTTTCGATCTTTTCGTAAGTGATGCCCGAGTAGTCGGCCACGCCGCCGGCCGACGCCGCGCGCAACTCCTCAAAGATTTCCTTCGGCGCGCGGAACGTGAAGCCACGTGCGCGGTCGAGCGCGCGGGCAATGTCCTGTAAAATCTTCCAATCCTGCCGGGCGTCGCCAGGCGGCTCAACGGCCTTGTTGATCTTGATCACGCGTCCCTCGGCGCTGCAAACCACGCCCTCGTCTTCCTCGTGCTGGGAGCCCGGCAGAACGACATCGGCACAGCGGGCCGTCTCGCTAAGGAAGAAATCGATGTTGACGTAAAAATCGAGTTTCTCGAGCATTCGCTTGACGAAATCGCTGTCCGGCAGTGACACGAGTGGATTGAACGAGATTGAGAGCATGCCGCGGATTTCTCCAGCCTCAACCTTGCGAAAGATTTCGTAGCAATCGACGCCGGCGTGCGGCAGATCGGCGTCGGTAATGCCCCAGACCTTCGCTACGTGGGATCGATGCTCGGGATTCTCGATGTCGCGTGCGCCGGGCAGCTGGTCGCACTTCTGTCCATGTTCGCGGCCGCCCTGGCCGTTGCCTTGGCCGGTGATCGTGGCGTAACCGCAGCCCGGGCGGCCGATGCGTCCCGAGGCGAGCACAATATTGATCGCCCCGAGTACGTTCTGCACGCCGTGGCTATGGTGTTCGATGCCGCGGGCGTGCATGAGAAAGCTGGACTTGGCCGTGCCCCACCATTCAGCCGCCTTTCTTATCGCAGCTTCCGCGATGCCGGTGACTTCCGCCGTCCGCTGCGGCGTCCATCCTTTGACGTGTTCCGCAACTCGATCGAAG
>JANXOJ010000082.1 GCA_025353625.1 Planctomycetota bacterium
GGGCGAGACGCCCGCACCCCAAGGCCGCTTAAAGATTCAAAACTGAGGAGACTGCCATGAGATTCCTGCTTTCACTTGCGATATTGCTCGGACTGGCTGGCGGCGGCGCGGCCTACTATGTGAAATACGTCCACACCGAGGGTGTCTACGACTACCGCACCGCCAAGATCGAACGCGGCGACATGCTGCCGACCATCGGTGCCACCGGGACCGTGGAGCCGGAGGAGGTCGTCGATGTCGGTGCCCAAGTGGCCGGCTTGATTAAAGAACTAAAAGTCGATTACGGCTCGGCGGTCGAAGAGGGGACCGTGCTGGCTCGCATCGACGATACAAAATACAAGGCCCAGTTCGATTCGGCGGAGGCGGCCGTCTATCGCGCCAAAGCGGATGTCGGGCAAATGAGGGCCAAGCTGGCCCAAGCGCAAGCCGATTTGAAGCGAGCCGCGAAGCTGATGGAAACCAATGCCATCGCGCGGGCCGATTACGATGCGGCCGTGGCCAACTTCGAGGTGGCCAAGGCCAACGTGGACGTGGACGAAGCGGCCATCCGACAAGCAGAGGCAACCCGGCAATTGGCAAGCACCGACATGGGCTACACGGTCATCCAATCGCCGGTCAAGGGTGTGATCGTCGATCGCCGCGTGAACGTCGGCCAAACCGTGGTTGCCAGTCTGAATGCGCCGAGCCTGTTTCTCTTGGCCAAGGATTTGACGCGGATGCAGGTCTGGGCGTCGGTCAACGAGGCCGATATCGGGCGGATTCGCAAGGGGGTGAAAGCGCGCTTCACCGTCGACGCCCATCCCAACGAAAACTTCTACGGCGAGGTGGCTCAAATTCGCTTCAATGCCAACATGAACCAAAACGTAGTGACCTACACCGTGGTCGTCTCGGCCGACAATTCGAGCATGAAGCTCTTGCCCTACCTGACCGCCAACGTGCAATTTGAGATTGAAGAGCATCTGGGCGTACTCCGGGTGCCCAACGCGGCCTTGCGTTGGAAGCCCAAGCCGCAGCAAATTGCCCCCGATATTCGCGAGGAGACTTTGGCGGACATGAAGCCGCGCAACAAGGATAAGGACAAACCGGATCGGGACGCGAATACCGTGAAAGCTACTTCCGGCACTCAGTCCTCGGCACTCGTTACCAAGGACGCGGTAGTTACTCGGAACTCAGTACCCAGTACCCAGCCATCCGGCGGCACGGCGACCTCGCTATCGCCCGACGGATGGAAGGCGCGCGCCAACAAGCCACCTGCCGCGACCAACCCATCCGGCAAACCCGCTGCGGTCGGCACGGCATCGATTGCGAAGCCGGCGATTGGTCCGGCGAAAGGTGAGGTTCTTAGCGAAGCGGCACGGCCCAAGGAGCGTTACGATCGCGGTCGCGTCTGGATCAGGGATGGCAACTTCGTCCGCCCACTCGATATTAAGATCATCGCCACCGACGGCACGCTGACCGAGATTCGTGGCCGCGATTTGCAAGAAGATATGGAAGTCGTCCTAGGCGAAAATGTCGCCAGCGATGCCGATGCCGATGCGACCAATCCCTTCGCACCCAAGTTCTTCAAAGGCGGGTCGAAGCGTTGATCGATGCAAGGGAAATGAACATGGAACTCATTCGACTAGAGAACATCACCAAGACCTATCACTTGGGCGAGGTCGATGTGCCGGTGCTCAAGGGCGTTTCGCTTACGATCCGCCGCGGCGAAATGGTCGCGCTGATGGGGGCCTCCGGCTCCGGTAAGACGACGCTCATGAACATCCTGGGCTGCCTCGACCGCCCCAGTTCGGGCCAGTATTGGCTCGACGGCGAGGAAATGAGCCGCCTCTCGCCCAATCAAAGGGCACTCGTCCGCACCGCGAAGCTCGGTTTCGTCTTCCAAAGTTTCAATCTCTTGCCGCGAACGTCCGCCGTGCAGAATGTCGTCATGCCCTTGGATTACTCGCCCGCCCGCCCGGCCAGCGCGGAAACCAAACGACTGGCGGAAATGCTTCTCGACCGCGTCGGCCTACACGAGCGAATGGACCACGAGCCTTCGCAAATGTCCGGCGGGCAGCAGCAGCGCGTCGCCATCGCACGTTCGCTGGTGAATCGTCCCGCGCTCGTCTTGGCCGACGAGCCGACGGGCAACCTCGATTCACACACGAGCGTGGAAATCCTGCGGATGTTCCAACAACTTAACGCCGAGGGGATAACCGTAATCCTCGTCACGCACGACGCCAAGGTGGCCGCCTTTGCCGATCGGACGATTCGGATTGCCGACGGCCTGATCGAGGGCGATGAAACCCGCTCCAGCGAAGTTGCGGCCAATGAACGTGGTGCATGGATACCGACAGTGGCGGCCCTTGAAAGTCGCGGCAGCGGAAATGGCAGCGGAAATGGCAACGGTCGCGGCAACGGCAATGGAAGCAGTCTCGGCAATGGCTCGAACGTTGCCACTGCCGTTGCCACTGCCATTGCCATTACCACTGCCGAGCGCGTCGCGACCGTATCCCAGCGTCCCATGGCTGAGCCACAGCCGGCGATAAAGCCCGTTTCCATGTACGGCGATGCCGTGGCCGCATCATCGGGATTTGGCAGCACTCGGCTCGTGCCGGCAACGTGGCGAACGGCCTTGAATGCCCTGCGGCGGAACAAGATGCGATCGGCCTTGACGGCTTTGGGCGTGATTATCGGCGTGGCCGCAGTCATTGCCATGACGGAAATTGGCGAAGGCTCGAAGGCGGCGATCCAGAAACAAATCGCCAG
>JANXOJ010000130.1 GCA_025353625.1 Planctomycetota bacterium
ATTGTCGGGGTCTTTTGCAACGTTCTCCGCATGGGTAGCGCAGGAAAGACGATAGGCCCGGCTCATTAGTATCTGCTTGTGAAGCCGCTTGAGCTTCCAGCCGTTTGCAATTAGGTCCGACGCCATCCAATCGAGCAATTCCGGGTGCGTCGGGCGGTCGCCTTGCAAACCGAAGTCGTTGATGGTGGAAACGATGCCGCGACCAAAATGATAGTGCCAGAGGCGGTTGACGATCACTCGTGCGGCCAAGTTGCCGGCACCATATTCCGGATCGCTGATCCATTGGGCCATGCCGGCGCGGCGGAACGAAGTCCGCGCTTTCGACGGCTTGGGGACTATCCAATGCTTCGAGCCGTCGGGGTGACGGACCAAAACCTCCAAAAACCCGAGCGGGGCCTCGCCATCTTTTTGGGCCGTGTCGCCGCGTTTGAGAAAATAGGTCTTGTCGTAGAAATCGGGGATCGACTCGTCGGCCTTATGAAGTTTCATCGGCGGAAGACCCTCCGTCGTGACCTGAATCTTCTTCCTCCCCTCTCCCTTCTTGCCGTGTACGGCGGGCGGGAGAGGGGAGTTTGTTGCTGCATCCCATTCGACTTCGCTCCGCATCGTCGTCGTAAAGGCGCTGAGCATCGTATAGTAATTCTTCGTTGGGATTGGGTCGTATTTATGATCGTGGCAGCGGGCACAAGCTACGCTCAGGCCCAACATCGCGTAGCCGGTTGTGGCGAGCATGTCGTCCATGGCGTCGTAGCGAATCCGTTCGGCCTCGCTGGTGGTGATCTGCGTGGGGAATACGCCGGCACCCAGGAAGCCGGTTGCGGCCAGGGCCTCTGGGTCGTTCGGTGCAAGTTCATCGCCGGCAAGCTGCCATCGCAGGAACTCGTCGTAAGGCTGGTCCTCGTTGATCGCGCGAATCACATAGTCGCGAAAGTGGAAGGCGAAAGGCCGGTCGTAATCGTGCTCGAAGCCGTGACTCTCGGCAAAGCGGCTGCAATCGAGCCAATGTCGCGCCCAACGCTCTCCAAAATGCGGGCTGGCAAGAAGTTTATCGACGAGCCCCTCCCACGCCACTTCCAGGTTCGGCGCGGCGACGAAGGCTTCGATCTCCTCGGGCGACGGCGGCAGGCCGATCGCATCGAAGTAGATGCGGCGAATCAACACGCGGCGGTCGGCAACGGCAACCGGCTTCAGTTTCTCAGCATCCAGCTTGGCACGGATGAAGCGATCGATCGGTTGATGCGACCAATCGCGGTCCTCGACCTGCGGCGGCACGGGCTCGTTCAGCGGCAGAAAGGCCCAATACTTGCGGTCGGCATCGGTAACCACTTTAGGCTTCTTCTCGACCTTGCCTTGCTCCACGAGAGGTCGGTCGTAGGGGGCACCCAGATCGATCCAACGGCCGAGGTCTTTGATTAGCGAGTCCGGGAGCTTGGCCGCCTTGAACGGCATGTGCGGCGAGTCGAGATGCGCGACGACGCGATAGAGCTGGCTCGATGCCGCCTCTTTGTCGACCATGCCGCTAGCCATCATGCTGTCGCGCGTGGAAAGATCGAAGTTACCTTTCGTCTCCTTGCCGCCGTGGCAATCGACGCAGTTCTGCACGAGCATCGCGCGGATAGTCGATTTGAATAGCTCCCGCCCGGCGAGCATGTTTTGCGAATGATCGGCGGCGACCGGCTTGGGCGGCTCCTCGGCAAACGATCTGGACGCAAGCAGAAAGCTGCACGCAACAAGGTATGCGCAAGCCGAAGGGATGTGCGGCATTCCAACTGCATCAATAATTTGAATTGAACGAACGAACATTACGTTTTTCACCGGGTTTCCGTGCTCTGCGTGAAAACGAGGTACGCTTACGCCAATATCTCTTGCACCACATGGCCTTCCACATCCGTCAGACGAAAATCGCGGCCCTGGTAGCGGAAGGTCAGTTTTTCGTGGTCGAAGCCGAGCAGATGCAAGATCGTGGCTTGCAAGTCGTGAACGTGGACTTTGTTCTCGGTGACCGAGAAGCCAAGTTCGTCGGTCGCGCCGTGGGAAAAGCCGCGCTTCATGCCGCCGCCGGCCATGAGCATCGTATAGCAATCGGGGTAATGATCGCGGCCCAGCACTTTGCTGGCGGCGGTGCGGCCTTCGCGGAAGGGCGTGCGGCCAAACTCGCCGCCGACCACCACCAGCGTATCGTCGAGCAGTCCACGCTGCTTGAGGTCTTTGATTAAAGCCGCAATCGGCTGGTCCATCGTCTTGCATTTCGTCGTCAGGCCGTCGCGGATATCCTCGGAAGGATTCGTGCCGTGAAAGTCCCATCCCCAATCGAAAAGTTGCACGAATCGGACCCCCTTCTCCACCAATCGACGTGCCAAGAGGATGTTGTTCGCCAGACTGCTGGCCCCCGGTTGGGCACCGTAGGCTTCCAAAACCTCCTTCGGTTCGCGGGTGATATCCATGACCTCGGGCACGGAAACCTGCATGCGAAAGGCCAGTTCAAACTGCGAAATTCGCGTCAGTGTTTCCGGATGGCCCAACTGTTGGGCTTGCAGTTGATTCAGATCGTGCAAGGCATCGAGCGTCATGCGGCGCATGTCGCGGTCCATGCCGGCCGGGTTCGATACATAAAGCACCGGATCGCCCTTCGAGCGGCATTGAACGCCTTGGTAGATCGTCGGCAGAAAGCCCGAGCCGAACGAGTTCTTACCGCCGTTGGGTTGCGTGCCGCTGGAAATCAGCACGATAAAGCCGGGCAAGTCTTGGTTCTCCGTGCCTAGTCCATACGTGGCCCAGGCTCCCAGCGAAGGCCGACCGGGGCGCGGCGAACCGGTGAAGACGAGCAGTTCGGCCGGGGCATGATTGAATTGATCGGTATACATCGAGTGAACGAAACACAAGTCGTCGGCCACTTCGGCCAGATGCGGTACGGCATCCGAGAGCCACAGCCCGGCCTTGCCGTGCTGCTTTGATTGAGATTGTAAAGCGCTGAGCAAGGAGATATAAGAGGTTATGGGCAATTGGGTTGGCAAACCTTTGCTGCCACCGCGTGCGCGGCTCCTGACACCGCGCCTCCGCGAACTGGGGTGACAAAGGCTACATGTGGATCGAATACG
>JANXOJ010000141.1 GCA_025353625.1 Planctomycetota bacterium
CACGCCGCCGGCCAGCACGAACCAGTTGACTTTCGGCCCGCGAACGGACAATACGGATATTTTTGACTTCACGGTCGGACTGCATGCCGAGCTTCGCAATGGTACGGCGGTTCGCGTCGGAGCGACATTCCCCTTCACAAGCGGCGACAACCGGGCCTTCGACGCCGAGTTACAGGTCCAAGTGGAGCGACGTTTTTAAGACATCTCCCCTCATAAGTAAACGGATGAGGGGCCGACGTCGAGGGCAGTGCGGTGTCTATGACCGGCGACGACGAAATCCTACAATCGCGTTTAAGTCGGATCGAGACGATCTGGACCATGCTCGCCGACGCCCAGGCGGTATCGCTTCGCGGCAGCAGCAAGCTGGCGTTGATCGAACGCTATCGCGGGGCCGCCTATCGCTACTTGCTCGGTGCCACGCGGAACGCCGACGCGGCCGACGAAGTCTTTCAGGAGTTCGCCGTCCGCGTGCTGCAAGGAGCCTTCGAGAAAGCCAACCCTGAGAAAGGCCGCTTTCGCGACTACCTCAAGACCACACTCTACCATCTCGTCGCCGACTATCAGAACCGACAGCGACGTATTCCCAAGCAACTCGATACGGCGGTCGTCCAGCCCGAGGCACCGCCCGCCGACGAGGCCGAGTCGGATCGCCGCTTCCTGCAAAGTTGGTGCGAAGAACTTCTCAGTCGGGCGTGGGCCGATCTTTCCGAGGCCCAGCGGCAAGGCGGCCAACCGTACTTCAGCGTACTGAAGTTCCGTGCCGCTCACCCCGAGGCAACCTCGACGGCAATGGCCGAACAACTCAACGCTTTGCTCAAGCCGACATCGCCCTACACCGACACCGCATTGCGCAAGGTGCTGCAACGCGCGCGGGCACACTTTGCCGATGTGCTGTTGGAAGAAGTCGAACGCTCGCTCGGCGAGCCGACGATCGATGCGTTGGAGCAAGAGTTGATCGACCTGGATTTGCTTGCTTATTGCCGTTCCGCCTTGGCCCGGCGACGCGAAGCCGAGCGTGCCGAAAGAGGCTAGCGACATTGTCGCAGCTTGGATTTTGGAGGCCTATTTACGCCGCGCGCCGCATCCGTCCGGAGACCTCTTGATAGATCGAAACGATCTGATCGCAGTTCCGATCCAAGCTGTGCCTCAGGGCGAGCTTGCGAGCGGCCTCGCCCATGCGGTGGCGAACGGCCGGGTCGAGCAAGGGGCGCAAGGCCGAGGCCAGGTCGGCGTCGTCGGCGGGGTCGGAAACGACGCAGCCATCGACGCCTTCCGTGAGTAGCTCGGCCGCGCCGTTAAATCGCGTCGTCACGCTCGGCAAGCCGCTTGCCGCCGCCTCGGAAACGCTCAAACTGCAAGGGTCGTAGAACGTCGGCAGGACGAAGACGTCGGCCGCCGCGTAATACGGCACCGGGTCGTCGATCTGCCCGACGAAACGAATGACTTCGCTTCCTGCATCGACTGCGGGCAACCCTTGCCGACGCTTGCCGCCGACAATCACGAGCCGCACCGGGGCACCTTCGGCGGCGAGCCGATGCGCCGCACGAATCGCCGTGGTCAGGCCCTTGCGTTGATAATCGTGGCCCACAAAGAGCAGCATGACCTCGTCTTCGCGGAGCCCCAGTTGTTGGCGGATCGGCGCGCGCCATTTCTCGCGATGGACCGGCGAAAACCGCTCGTTATCGGTGCCGTGATAGACCAGGCGGATTCGCTCCGGCGGAACGTCGTGGTAGTGCTGATAGTCCCGTGCGCACATCTCGGAAACGGCGACCACGATCCGTGCCGGATCGCCGAACTGCCGGGCCATCAAGCGGCGGAAGTCGCGATAGCGCGGCAGCGCATGGAGCATGGCCCGCTTGCAAGGCCGCAGTGCCGAGGGCAGCAAGAGGAGCTTCTGTTCCCATTGCGCCAGGCGCGAGCCATCTTCGGATTGGAGCAAGTGACCGTGCCAGCCCATGCCAATATCGTGGATCATGTCGAGCCCCAATTGACGCAAGGCCGCTTCGGCAGCAGCCGCGCGCGAAAGAACCGATCGCACCGAGCCGAGCAAGTGCGGGACGATATCGAGCCGAGCCGCCGGGCCATCGATTCCCTGGGCCACGACGTGAACTTCATGCCCTCGAGCCAAGAGTTGCTCGGCATGTTGGAACGTCCATTGCTCGGCACCGCCGCGCCGCGGGTCCAAGTGATCGATAACCAGGCCGATTCTCATAGTTCTGCTCCTGCTTTCAAAATATCCATAACTTGCGTTCGCGGCGTTCGGCCGCCGTGCAAGTCCTCGCCGCCAATGCGTGCCGACAACAGCTTATAGCCGTGCGGCAATCCGTCTCGCCGGGCGAGCACTTCTTCGTAAATCTTCAAAATCTGCTCCACGTTGCGGTGGAACGTATGCTGCAAAATCGTCTCTCGGGCCGCTTCGCCGAGCCGCTGCCGAAACGAAGCGTCGAGCATCTCGCGCACGGCAACGGTCAACGGGACGTGGTCGGCCGGGTCGTGTATCAGACGCACATCGGCGCCATCGGTGAACATTTCGCTTGCGCCGTTGTAGCGGC
>JANXOJ010000172.1 GCA_025353625.1 Planctomycetota bacterium
ATGACCCCGACCACGGCGTCGAGGTTTTTGTTCGTCTCGGACAGCGAGGCCCCTTCCGGTGCGACATCGCGATCGTGGAAACAGAAATAGGGCGCGCCCAGTTTTTCGATGAACTCGAAGCCTACCCGGACTCGCTGGATGGCCATGTCGACCGAGTCGGTGCCATCTTCCCAAGGGCGAAGCATCGTGCCGGGGCCGAACGGATCGGAACCGGAGCCGCGAAAAGCGTGCCAATAGGCAACGCTGAAGCGGAAGTGGTCCTTCATCGTTTTGCCTTCGACCAACTCGCTCTCGTTGTAGTGCCGAAAGGAGAGCGGGTTCTTCGATTGCGGGCCTTCAAAGCGGATTTTGTGGATGTCGGAGAATGAGTTCATGGGGGAGGGATTGGGGATTTGAGGAATAATTCTTATCTCGGTTTAAGGACGCGCCGGCAACGTTCCAAGGTAGTTTCCATAGCCGACGAGGATCGTTGAGGCTACCAGTACGGCCAACCCGAGCGTAACCAGGGTAATTGTACGCCGACTGGAACCCTTCCACTCGCGCAGGGCAATGCCCCAGAGCGTGCTAAAAATGATGATGCTCGCCATGTGCAAGGTCCAACTGGAGAACTTGTATTCTCCCATTTGGGTCTCGCCCATCGTGTAGAAAAAGAACTGCATGTACCACGTCACACCGGCCAAGGCACAGAAAATGTAGTTCAAAAGCAAGGGAGCGCGAGCCGGCTCCGACTTGGAGCGTGGAATGCGTTCGACGACCTCTTCGCTCGGAGCATCGAAGGCCGATTCAATAATCGTTTCCTGGTTGCGGCCCGGTGCGCCGTCGCGAACCGTACTGCTAATGTATTGGTAGCCGGTCTTGTTCTTGATGTTCAGCAGAACGCACCAGATGAAGTTCGTCGTGAAGCCGCCCAACAGCAGCACCACGAGAACCGGCAGCCCTTGCCACAGGTCGGGCGTTCCGTGAACCTTGGTGGTGATATGCTTGATCGCCTCGCCGGCATCCAGGCCGTAGGAGAAGCACGCGCTCATCACGCCGGAGAACGTGGCGACCAAAATCCCCTTCTTGAAGTTGAACTCCGCAATCGACGACTTTTTCTGCTCCTCGGACATTTCGCGTTCCTTGGACATGCCCGCCATGCCCGCGACGGCAATTCCCAGCAGGCAAACGCCAACACCGGCCAGAATGATCTGCCCCGATTGCGTGGCAAGCACCTTGGTGGCAAAATCGCCGTGGAAGATCGGCGGCATCAGCGTTCCGAAGGCGGCACAATACCCCAAAGCCACGGCCATTCCCAACGACATGCCCAAGTAACGCATCGTCAGACCGAAGGTCAGGCCGCCAAGTCCCCACATCACGCCCCAGAAGTAGGTCCAAAACAGGCAGCTTGGGCCCGCTTCGCTGAGAACCTTCACGACATCGTGGGTCAGGATCAAACTGAGCACCCACGGCGCGATGATCCAACTGAAAAATCCGCCCACCAGCCAGTAGGTTTCCCACGACCAACGCCGCACGAAACGGTAGGGAACGTAGAAACTGCCCGAGGCCAAGCCGCCGAGCCAATGGAAGATGACGCCGAGAAAGGGATTCATGGGGTTCGTGCTTTCAATATTTTTTGTCGATCCGCGTTCCCAAGCAAAGCGCGGGAACCTGTTAATTACTGCCTCTTCGACAGCACTTCCGTCTCATACTTCTTCACTTCGCCAATCCATGCCGGGCCGACGGGCACGTTTTGCTTCAAGCAGTAATAATCCCATACGGCTGCCGACGGCATCGACTTCATTTCTTCCAGCATCGCCAAGCGACCGGTGAAGTCGCCGGCGTTCTCCATGTCGCGGAGTTGTTGCGTCGGCTCGACCAATGCGGCCAAGAGGGCCTTAATCATCGAACGGGTGCCGATCACCCAGGCGGCCACGCGGTTAATCGAGGCATCGAAGAAGTCGAGCCCGATGTGCGTGCGGCCGACGTAGTTGTTGCGAACCAGTTCCTGGGCAATGGCCATCAGCGTTTCATCGACCACCACCACATGGTCGCTATCCCAGCGGATGCCCCGGCTGACGTGCAGCAGGATTTCGTCCAGGTGACTGAAAACGGCCGATATCTTATCGACGATGGTCTCGGTGGGGTGGAAGTGTCCCGTATCGAGGCAGAGAAGTTTTTTCCGCGTGAGGGCATAGCCCAAGTAGTATTCGTGCGAGCCGACGACGTAGCTTTCCGAGCCGATGCCAAAAAGCTTGCTCTCGACGGCATCGAGGTTGTGCTTACCGTTGACGGGCACGGCAAAAATTTCATCGAGGGCCGCCGTGAGTCGCTCGCGGGGGGCGAGGCGGTCGATGGGCAAGTCCTTCATACCGTCTGGAATCCAGACGTTCGTTACGCAAGCACTGCCCAAGGCCGCGCCGATCGCCGCGCCGATCTGTCGGCAGGCAATGCCGTGTTCGATCCAGAATTTACGGATGCCGACGTCCGCATGGGCCAGCGTCATGCCGTCCGACGCCTTGGGATGCGAGAAGTAGGAGGGGTTGAAGTCCATGCCAAGCCCTTGCTCCTTGCACCAATCGATCCAGCCCTGGAAATGTTCAGGTGCCAAGGCATTGCGATCGACCCGCTTGCCACCCGTCTCGGCGTAGAGGGCATGCAGGTTGAATCGATGCTTGCCGGGGATCAGCGAAAGGGCCTTGACGGTATCGCCGCGAAGTTCCTCGGGCGTGCGGGCCTTGCCGAGAAAATTGCCGGTGACGGCGAGTCCCGCACCGAGTTCTTCGCCGGCATTCTCAAACCCGCCCACGTCGTCGCCCTGCCAGCAATGGAGCGAAATCGGTATGCCGGCCAAACGCTGTAAAGCGGCATCGGTATCGACGCCCAAGGCGGCATAGCGATCCTTGGCCGCTTTGTAGGCAGATTCGACCGAGGCGGGGTTGACCGTGGAAGTGAAAATCGTCGCGGACATGGATTTCCCTAGGATGAGTGGTCGAAACGGAGGTTTCGTAAGGGTAGTCGGCCAAAAATCCCACTGCAAGGCGCGACGCATCCCCTAACTGGTCGATTATAGCCGAGCGGGCGCAGTTTCCAAGTAGCCCTGGGCCACGGTTCCAGCAACGGCAATTCTCGGATATTGGAGTTGTTCGGCCCTCTAAATTCATCGCTCTTTCGCACCCCGCCCCAATGTGATACAATAGCCCCAGGAGACAGAAGAGAATGCAAGCACACTTTTCCTGGTTGATAATCTTGGGCCTGTGTCTGTCGGGCTGTTCTAGCGCGCCGATTGTCGTTGAAAAGCCGCTCGATCCAACGGCGGGGAACTTATTGCGGATTGGCGCGGCATATATGCAGTTCTGCGCCCAGAATAATCGACCGCCCTCTGGAGTCAAGGACATTCAGCCTGCATTGACGAAGGCGGGCGGCTCGGATCAGACCCTGCAATCGACGCACGACGGCCAGCCGCTCGTCATTTGCTGGGGTGTTGATGTCATCAAGGGCGCGCCGTGGGCCAAGAGTACGCCGGTCCTTGCTTATGAGAAACAAGGTGCTGACGGCATTCGCAATGTCTTGACAACGATGGGCAATGTCCAGGCCATGTCGGAACAAGAGTTCCGCGAGGCCAGTTTTCCGCCCGGTCACACGCCGGGCTCATGAGGAGAAACTTTCATGACGCGAACCGCTTTCCATACACGTCGGGGTTTTACGCTCGTTGAACTGCTCGTCGTGATAACGATCATCGGCATACTCGTCGGCTTGCTCTTGCCCGCCGTGAATTCCGCACGCGAGTCGGCGCGGATGGCCCAATGTGCAAACAATGTGAGGCAGATCGGTTTGGCCGTTAGTGCGCATTTGACGGAATTCCAGGTATATCCGGGCGGGGGCGACGGACCAGGCGCCACACGCACAATAACCGATAACGGCACTTACAAGATTCCAGAAACCTATGCCAAGCAAGCCTGGGGTTGGGCCTATCAAATCTTGCCCTATTTGGATAACCAAGCCCTTTGGGCAAACCTGGACGATGTCGCCGTTGCCAAGACGCCAATCGTTTCGTACTTCTGCCCGAGCCGTCGGCGGCCCGTCGCCATTGCCGGCACGAATTGGCGATCTCAAGCCAATCCGCGAGCCATGACGGACTACGCCGCGAATGGTGGAACGGTGGGAGACGGAACGGCGGGAAATGGATGGTATGGTGTCGGTGCGGATGGAATCGTGGCATATCGAAAGCAGCATGAAGCCACTTTGCCTGCACAGATCAAAGACGGACTATCGAACACGATCTTGGCGGGCGAAAAGCGATTGAACGACGCGTTCGCCACCAGCGACACCCAGGCCGACGACAACGACGGCTACGTATCCGGCTATCAAGACGACACCATCCGCTGGGGACCGAGCCGCACGAACAAATGGGGCGACCTTACGCCGCACGTAGACATGTTCGGCCCCGTGGAGACGTATGCTACGATCAATCCGCGCACCTGGGAATTCGGTGCGGCGCATGCTTCTGGCGCGCAGTTCGTGATGTGCGACGGTTCCATGCGGCTGATCCACTACAACGTCAACGGCGACGTCTTTCGCCGAGCCTGCTGTCGCGACGATTTGAAATTCTACCCCGCCGACGACCCGACGTACGACCCCAATGCCCTCTAATCCGCCGAGTGGTGCGCACCGTTTCTCCTGGCGGCACGGACGCCTTATTTTTTCCTTTCGATGGCGGCAATTCGCGGCACTAAAAGCTGAATCAGCCCCAGCGCGACGAGGTACGCCAATCCGGCGATCGCGAACAGGCTCCAGTAACTGCCGGTTCGTTGCAGGATGACGCCGGTCAGTTGTGCAAAGCCCATCGATGCCACCGCTCCGAACATCGACCCCAGCCCGACCACCGATGCCACCGACTGCTTTGGAAACATGTCGGAGACGAGCGTATAGACGTTTGCCGACCAACCTTGATGAGCGGCTGCGGCCAGCCCGATGCAGAGCGTGGCAACGGTCAAGTTGGGTGCGTCGGCGGCAAACAGGATGGGGAGGACGGCCACGGCACACAAGGTCATTGCCGTCTTGCGGCTGGCATTGGCCGACCATCCGCGACGAAGCAGGTGCGATGAGATCCATCCGCCGGTCATACTTCCCACGCACGTCATCGAGTAGACTACGACGAGCGGCACGCCGAGATGCAGCAAGTCGAGACCGTAACGCTTGTTAAAAAACTTCGGCAGCCAGTAAAGGTAGAACCACCACACCGGCGACGTTAGGCCGATGCCCACGATAATCGCCCAGGTCTGGCGGTAGCCGAGCAGCGCGTGCCAAGCGGGTGCGATCGGTTTTTCGTCAAACTCTGCCGCAGTGATGCGATCGCGGTCGCTTGCTCGCGGCGGTGGGCCGTAGAGGATGCACCAAAATGCAACCCAGATAAACCCGGTCGCCCCAAGGACCACGAACGAAGTCTGCCAACCGTAGGCTTCCGTCAGCCAAGGCACAATCAGCGGTGCGACAATCGCACCGACATTCGCCCCGGAATTGAAAAGTCCCGTGGCCAGGGCGCGTTCGCGCGGCGGGAACCATTCCGCCACGACTTTGACCGCTGCCGGAAAGTTGCCCGCTTCGCCCAACCCTAACGCGGCTCGGGCGATTCCAAAACCGGGCACGGAGCGTGCTAGCGCGTGGGCCATTGCCGCGAAACTCCAGACGACCACCGCAACCGCATAGCCCAACTTCGTTCCGATGCGGTCGATCCACAGCCCGAAGCCCAAGAGGCCGATGGCATAGGCCGCTTGAAAGGCCGTGACGATGTTTGAGTACTGGGTCTCGTTCCAGCCGATCTTGACTTCGAGGAGCGGGGCCAGCAGGCCAAGTATCTGGCGATCCATGTAGTTGATCGTCGTGGCAAAGAATAGCAGCCCGCAGACGACCCAACGTAAGCCATTGGCCGGCTCGGTATCGTCGTCGGAGGATAATTGTCGATTCATAGCGATGCTCCGAACGTACGCCCCACCGCATTCAATGCGGATCGCAACCGTTCCCACATCGCGCGAAGCGAGGTGAGTGGGGGTCAAAATCCAATACTTGCTCCGCCATCGACCGGCAATACGACACCGGTAACAAACTTTGCCGCCGGCGAACAAAGGTAGACCGCCGCCATACCGATATCAGTCGGCTCGCCGAAGCGGGCCATCGGGGTCCGGCTCAATATCTTTTGCTTCCGAACGGGATCGTTGTCGAGCGCCTTATGCAGCATTTCGGTCTCGATCCAACCGGGGGCGATGGCGTTCACTCGGACGCCGTGTGGCGAAAGTTCCGTTGCCAGCGTCCGGACCATGCCCACATACGCGCTCTTGGCCGCGCTATAGGCAACGACCTGAGGCATTCCCAACAACGAGGTCATCGAGGCCATGAAAAGGATCGACCCGGCTTTGCGCTCGAGCATCTTGGGCACTGCGGCTCGGCAGAGTGCGTGCGAACCGAGGACGTGCGTCGTCAGCACGCTCAAGAAGTCGGCGTCGGTGGTATCGATGGCGAATCGTTTTACGTGGATGCCCGCATTGTTTACCAGAATCGTAATCGGGCCGAACTGCTCGCCGACGTTTGCAATCAGCGCGCCGGCCTCGTCCAGTTTGGTAATATCGTGGGCCACGAAGCCGGCGGCAGGGCCAATCGACTTCGCAGCTTCTTCGAGAAGTTCCTTGCGTCTCCCGGTCAAAACCACGCGAGCCCCGGCCGCAGCCATACAGCGCGCGACGGCCAGCCCCAAGCCCGTCCCGCCGCCGGTGATTAAGGCCAGTTCGCCGTCGAGGCGAAAGGATTGTTGTGCTTCCATGATTCCGCGTTTCCAAATGGTGATTGCAACCGCAAGCCGCATTATGGCACGTAGGCAAGGGCGACGCTAGTCATGCAGTTATCCCGGTCGCCGTACGTCGCGGACTTTCCCGGTTTCCCCATAAATGGTAGAATGGGCTTGCTCCCCGAGGAACTTGCGATCCGCGAAGGAAGCCGGGTGTGGTGGCGGCAACGCCATAAGCGACTTCATTTGGCCGCTGCAATGAATCGGTTGCGTAAGGCGTTGTCAATCCAAGGTGCCATCATGCTTGCGAAACTCTTCTCCATCGTTGGTCTCGTCCTGTTGACCGCTGCCGTCAACGTCGGCAAAGCGACCGAAAAGACCGCTTCACCCAACATCCTCTACATCATGGCCGACGACCATGCGGCCCACGCCATAAGCGCCTACGGCAGTCGGATCAATCGGACGCCCAATATCGACCGCCTCGCCCGCGAAGGGATGCGGCTCGACAACTGCTTCTGCACGAACTCCATCTGCACGCCGAGCCGAGCCGCCATTCTGACCGGCAAGTACAGCCACAAGAACGGCGTGCCAGTCTTCAATCGCTTCGACGGCTCGCAACCCCATCTGGCCAAGTATTTGCAATCTGCCGGCTACTTTACGGCGATGATCGGCAAGTGGCACCTCGGCAGTGCCCCGACCGGCTTTGACCGCTGGATGATTCTGCCCGGTCAGGGCGTTTATCAGAATCCTGTATTTTTCGATGCCGTCGGGCGGCATGCCTTTCAAGGATACGTGACCGACGTCATTACCGATCTGACGATTGATGCGCTAAAGAATAGGCCCAAGGACAAACCGTTTTTCCTAATGTGCCACCACAAGGCCCCGCATCGCAATTGGGTTCCCGATGCCAAACATGCGGCGATGTACGACGACCGGGAGATCCCCGAGCCGGCCACGCTGCGCGACGATTACGCCACGCGAACCGATGCCGCCCACGAAGCCCGCCAGACCATCGCCAAGGATCTCAATCGTAGCGACCTCAAGATGGCCCCGCCTGCCGGTCTGCAAGGCGACGCTTTGCTGAAGTGGAAGTATCAGCGTTATATCAAGGACTATCTGCGTTGCATTGCATCGATCGACGACAACGTGGGCCGCTTGCTCAAGTATCTCGACGAAAGCGGACTGGCCGCGAACACGATTGTCGTCTACACCAGCGACCAGGGCTTTTTCCTCGGCGATCACGGTTGGTTCGATAAGCGATTCATTTACGAGGAGTCGATCCACATGCCGTTCCTGATTCGTTGGCCCGGTGTCGTCAAGCCCGGCAGCAGCGAGAAAGCGATGGCTTTGAACGTCGATTTCGCGCCCACTTTTCTCGAAGCGGTGAATCGGAAGGTGCCGGCCGATATGCAGGGCCGCAGCCTCGTACCGCTATTGCGCGGCGAGCGTCCGGCAAATTGGCGGACGAGTTGGTACTACCGTTACTACCACGATCCGGGCGACCACAACACGCGAGCCCATTATGGCGTACGAACCGAGACGCACAAGTTGGTCTATTTCTGGAAAAAAGACCAATGGGAGCTGTACGACCTAATCAAAGACCCGCAAGAGTTGCACAATCTCTATAGCGACCCAACCCAGGCCGAATTGGCGGCGAACCTGAAGAAGGAGCTTTACCGCCTGAAGAAGGAGGTCCAGGACAACGACGAGTTTGCCAACCAACAGCCGACCGACGGCGTCGGCGGCCCCCCCGGAAAATAATATCTGGAGACAACTCTCACGCGCCCCTTCCCAAAAAGCCGATAATCCGGGAAAATTGCAAGCGTTGCCCCGCATCGGGCATTTGCCGATTTGCGTTTATTCTGGCTATCAAGGACGGTTGAAATGGGATTCCTCTCCGGTCCAGTTACGTTCCAGTGCTTCGAGATCGAAGGCGATTCCAGCCGCCATTTTGGCCCGGACGAAGTCAAAATCCTCGAAAAGTTCGCCATCAGTGAAATTGCGGCGACCGCCGAAGCACCGGGCGTCGGTTTTTTGGCTGGCGAACATTTGCTCGATCTGAAATTCGATCTGGAAAAGAACGTTATTGGCGATGCCCTAAACTGTGCCATTCGCGTTGACTCGCACCAAATTCCCTCCGCGATCCGCAAAGCCTGGGTGCAGATGGAACTGGCCGCTTTGACCGCCGAAAATCCGGGTACTCGTCCCACGAAAGTCCAACGCCAGGAGGCGAAGGACGCGGTGCAGGAGCGTTGCGAGGACGAAATCCGCAGCGGGCGATTTCTGCGGATGCAACAACTTCCCGTGCTTTGGGACGCCCAAAACAGCATCCTCTACTTAGGCAGCGGCAGCGTTACGGCGGCCGATCTGTGTTGCGATCTGTTCGCACGGGCCTTCGACCTGGAACTGAATCCCATGACCGCCAGCCGCCGCGCCAAGCAGTGGGCGACTGCGGCAAAACGCCTTAAGGCCCTCGACCAGACCATTCCGTCTGTCTTTCACGTCAATAATGCCGGGGCGGAGATTTCGTGGTGGAACCAGCAGGAAGGAAACTGGGATTTCCTAGGAAACGAGCTTCTGCTTTGGCTTTGGTGGCGATGGGAGACCGCTTCCGACACCATCGCCCTTCCAGACGGCTCCGAGGTGACCGGCATGTTCGCCCGCACGCTCAGCCTGCAATGCCCGCGCGATGAGTCGGGGAAGGAAACGATCACCGCCGAAGGCCCCACCGGCCTGCCGGAAGCCGTGCAGGCAATTCGCAGCGGCAAGCTGCCGCGAAGGGCCGGCATGACGCTCGTGCGGCAGGGCCAACAGTACGATGTAGCCTTGCAGCCGGAGACGTTTACGGTCAGCGGTGCAAAGATTCATCTGGACGACACCAGCGAAGGCCGTGGCGGGCTGGAAGACCGCATCGATAGCGTACGTGCCCTGCACGAGACGATCGATCTGCTTTTTAAGGCATTTTGCGAACAGCGGGTCGGAAAGAACTGGCCCGGCGAATTGGACCAAATTGGCCGTTGGCTGAAGTCCGAAGGGGCACGACGGAAAAACCCCGCAGCCTAGCTACCCACCCATCTCGCTAAGCGCGATGGGTACGGTCTCACGCCAATCCCTTCCGCACGGCCCAGACGGCGGCTTGGGTTCGATCGGTCAGGCCGATCTTGCGAAGGATGTGCTGCACATGTTCTTTGATCGTTTCATAGCTGACGGTCAACTCCTTGGCAATGTCCTTGTTGGTCAGCCCGCGGGCCAGATGCCGCAGGACTTCCGCCTCGCGCTGCGTCAATGAGACTTCGATATCGGAGGTAATCCGCAACGTGCGGATTGCCCCGGATACCCGCCGCAGTTCATCGCGCGTCCATGTATTTTCGCCGGTAGCCGCAGTCTTGATTGCGGCAATCAACGCCTCGCGGGTGCAATTCTTGAGCAAGTAGCCGCTGGCATCCATCGCCACGGCACGTGCGATCCAGGTTGGGTTGTCGTACTTTGAAAACAGAATCACCGGCAGTTTCGGTTTGCCCAGCTTGATGTGTCCCAGAGCGTTTAGCCCGTCGCCGTCAGAAAAGCGGCTCTCCATCAAGACGACATCAATATCCTTCTCTGCGGCCAATTGCAAAACGTCTGCCACTGTAGACGCTTCGGCAACGACCTTGATGTCCGTCGCTTCCAGCATGGCTTTAATTCCATAACGGGCAACTTCGTGATCGTCGGCTATGAGAAGCCGGATATTGGTTTCCTGGGACATGGCGAGAGCCTTGATTGTTGGAATACCGCAGGTCGGTCAAAAATGGTAGTACCAACCCCCATTATGTACCGGAAGGCTTGTGGTTTGCAAGTAGGGGGGGTGTCTCGATCAAGTTTTCAAGGGTGCGAGAAAGGGTTTTCTACCATTTTTTAGGTGGCGCAGCATTTAGCCCTGGCACTTGAACCGGAAGGTTTCCAGAACGCGGGCCAGGGCTAATTATGTGTAACACTTTACCGGAGTGAAGTAAATTCGAGGCAGATTACTTCGTGGGGCAGGTTTTTAACCTGCCTGAATTCTGGGCAGGTTGAAAACCTGCCCCACGAATACACATTTCCACTCCGCTAAAAAGATACAATTATGTTGATTCAGGCAGAAGTTCGAGTGGGTCTTCGCTGCTCGACACCACCCTACGCCGACAGTTGCAATTTAGTAGCGTCGTCCGCCACCACCACCGCCACCGCCACCGCCGTAGCCGCCGCGTCCGCCACCTCCGCCGCCACCACCGCCACGTCGCTCTTCGCGCGGCTTGGCCTCATTGACGGTTAATGGCCGACCATCGTGGTCCTTGCCGTTAAGCCCTTCGATGGCAGCCTGGGCTTCCTGATCGTTGCCCATTTCGACGAATCCAAAACCCTTGCTGCGGCCGGTATCCCGGTCTGAAATGACTTCCGCACTGCGCACGGCACCAAAGGCCGACAACAAACCTTCCAGGTCGGTACTGCTTACCCCGTAACCGAGGTTTCCGACATACAATTTCTTTCCCAAGACGATCTCTCCTAAAATTGACGGACGCGCGATGCGTTGGATCGGATTGCGCGTCAAGATCGAAAAAATACCTGCTTGGTTCAACCACTGAACCAACGCACAGGATTTTTCCGGCGAGCACTGCCGTGACGCCTCCCCCGCGACCGTTTTCGAGGTCGTTGAGAGAGCGACGTTGTACCTCTCGTTCGCTTACGAGTA
The DNA here is from genome assembly GCA_025353625.1 of Planctomycetota bacterium. Taxonomy (GTDB): domain Bacteria; phylum Planctomycetota; class Planctomycetia; order Pirellulales; family Thermoguttaceae; genus JANXQG01. The sequence continues at coordinate 11,466 of JANXOJ010000172.1, forward strand.
CCTTACGGGACAAATTCGCAAATATCGAGGTCTGGCCACTTCAGAGCTGACAATCGCACTCTGCGATTCCCCTGAGTTCTCGCCAGGACGCGGTACTGCTTTGCAGCCGCTATGGAGAGTCGCCCAAGTTGAGGCATACGTGAAAATTGCAACACACTTCGCATCTGTGTTCAAAACCAATTTATAGCATACGCTTTCCGTCCAGGGTTGTCCATACCTATCCGGGAAAATTATCGCGTCGTTCCTGGCGTGGCTACATTCCGTTGGCGTCTATCCCCCCATGTGAGAACCTATACGGAACGTACCTTCGTGGCGTTCCGGCATTGCGAACTGGTATTAACGGCGTTTTTCGTTACAAAAGTACAAATTCAAGACCCGCACCGACACAAAATCGGTTATAATGCCGTTCAGAACCCCGTCGTTCCCATATTGGTTGAGGAAATATAATGGAAAAGGCCGATAAGGCTGCCGCAAAGAAGAAGGAAACGGTAGCGGCGCCGAACCACACCGAAAAAATCAAGTCCCAGGTGTTGGCAAAAATTGGAATCCCCCCCCGATTGCATCGCGTCGAGGTCTCCAAACATCATAATGGCAAATATCGCGTCAATATATGGGAGCAGCCGGAACCGATCGACAACATTGCCGTGACGGTCGGTCCCCGCATTGGGTCGTCCTACTATTTGACCGTTTCCGAGACGGGCGAGATCATCAACAGTAGTCCGCCGATGATTAAATTGACCGCGCCGAGTTGACGTGGCCTCGTTAAGCGATTTCACGTTTACCGCCCGGTGCGGGAAAAACATGAAGTCGCTCGACACCACCCTTCCAAGGCCACGGTACTACTTTGCCGTTCCGAGTAGCGCATCTTTGAGCGGTGCATGCCAAGCGTTCGTCTGGGGATCGTAGATGCCGAAGCCGGAGCAGAACTCCCAGTAGGCGAAGCTCATCTTTCGCTCCAATGCCGATTCGGCCATGCAGCGCGTCCAACGGGCGCGCGATTCCATATCGCCCCGATTGAACGAGCCGAACTCGCCCAGGTAGATCGGCCGCCGATGCTCGACCGCCCAAGCAATTGCCGCGTCCAAGTCGCGAGCGATGGCCTTGCGCTCGGCATCCGATCCGGTCCACTTCGTCCCGAGCCAACTCTGAGCCTCCGGACCCGCAAAACCAGCGCCCTGATGCGTGAAGTGAAACGGATCGTAGTAGTGCACGGTGGCGACGAGGTGGCGGTCCTTTTCGGGCAGTTCGAGGTTTGCCAACTCCTTGATGCTGTTCCAACTCACCGGGCCAACGACGATATCGCGCGTCGGATTTGTCTTGCGGACGACGCGAATGGCTTCGGCGAGCATGGGATTCCACTTCGTCGAAGTGAGCTTGTCGTGCGGCTCATTCAAGAGTTCAAAGACCAGCGCGGGCGGAAAGCTTCGATAGTGTTCGGCAATCTGCTGCCACAGTGCAAGGAACCTCGTTCGATGCGCGTCGGGGCTTTGGAATAGCTCGTCGTAATGGTGTACGTTGACGATCGGAATCAGACGCCGCTGGAGCGATTGATTCACGGCCCAATCGACGCGGGCAAAAAACGCCGCATCGATTTTGAACGGTGCGGACGCAGCCGCATGAGTCGACCAGCGGATCGGAATCCGCACGGAGTCGAAGCCGGCTTCCTTGATGGCGGTAAAATACTCTTCCTTGAGCCGGACGCCCCAGTCGCCTTCCTTGGGTGCATCGAGGGCATTGCCAAGATTTACGCCGCGTCCATAAGCGGCGCGCATTTGTTTGAAGAACGGATCGGCCGCGACCGCCGACATGTCGGCAGTTAGCTGCACGGCGCGAATGGCATGGACGAGAAAACGGTGCGACTTGCCCGGCTTATCGAGCAGCACTTGGACCGAGACGATGTTCTTGAGGTCGAGATCGTGGCCCGCATTGCCGTGCCACATGCCGAAGGGAACGGTGACCTTGCCCGAGCCGTGTGCTTGGATGGTGGCCGACTCGACGTTGCAGTGATGCACGCCATCGGAATTTGGATTGTTGATGCAAAGTAACACGCGGACTTCACTGTCTTGCGGATTGGTGACTTCCATTTGCACCGCTTCGTAGCCGCTGACATCCCAGGCGCCCGCTTGGGGAACCATCGACACGCTGGGATAGCTCGATGCGGCCTCGGTGGTAACCTGCAAGGCATGGCTGCCGCCTTGAGCCACCGCGACCGCCTCGGCCTCCGCCGGCTTCCATTGAACAGCACGCGCATCCTTGAAATCGACCAAGACCTTCGGCAGCAACCGCTTCTCGGCCGCTTGGGCGATTGCCGATGGATAAATGGCCAGCACGATGGCCGAAATAAGAAACGTAGCTCGCGAATACTTCATGGCGTCTCCCAAGTAGGTTTATCGGCAACCCGGAAGTTGACGGTAAGGCGTCCTGCCGCGCGACGCCATTCTACTCTACCTGGCCGGATAGGGGGGAGTCGAGTAGGGAGTAAACTGCGGTATCCGCTCGATCGACTGCACTACCGGACGGCTCGCGCCCTTCCGCTCCCATTGCCGTCCGGTGCCATTAAAGCGGCACGGCGCAAGCCGTCCGGTATCGGCATTGAGGCCCAACGTACTTTACTTGCTTGCTCGGCGGGCTTGGATCGATCGTTTCAGCGAAAGCATCATATTGGCGTCCCCGATCACAAACCTCCCCATTGGCGGGGCACACCATTGCGTTAGCGTGCTTTGCGGCGTAGAGTTGTGGAACAAACCGAAGTGTACGCAACCTGCGGCACCCCGTTGAAGAGGATTTCTACCATGCCTTTGCTGCAATTGTTGAGTTCCAATCTGGCCGTTTATGTGGGCGTCGGCCTGCTCGCCATCTTGCTGTTTCTATGGTTGTCGTTCCGCTACATTCCGAACAATCGGATTGGCATCGTGGAAAAGCTATGGTCCGCCAGCGGCTCGCTCAAGGATGGTGCCGTGATTGCGCTGCACGGCGAGGCGGGCTATCAGGGCAACATCTTGCGCGGCGGGCTGCATTTTGGTCGATGGCGATGGCAATATGCCGTCCACAAGTTTCCGCTGATTACCGTCAAGCAAGGCAAGATCGGCTACGTTTTTTCGCGCGGCGGCGAGCAATTGCAACCGTCGCAGACCTTGGGCCGGATTGTCGAGTGCAACAACTTTCAGGACTCGCGGCGGTTCCTGGCCAGCGGCGGACAGAAGGGGCGGCAACGCGGCATCCTCCGCGAGGGTGTCTATGCCATCAATATCGCGCTGTTCAACGTGATTACCGAAGACCGCGTCTTCACAATCGAGTTCGCCAAGAGCCTCGAGGAATGGCAGCACCAACTGCGTCAATTGAGCGGCTTTAGCCCTCTGACGATCAGCGGCAAGTCCGACCAAATCGGCATCGTCACCGTACACGAAGGCCCGACGCTGCCGCCGGGCGAACTGATCGCCCCGGCCGTGGGCACGGAAAAGGACGATCCGAACCCGCACAATAACTATCAAGACATTGAGGCATTCTTGCGTGCCGGCGGTCGTCGCGGCGTGCAGTATATGCCGCTGATCGACGGCACCTACTTCCTCAATCGTTGGTTCGCCACGATCGAAGCCATTCCCAAATGCGTCGTGCCGATCGGATACGTCGGAGTGGTCGTAAGCTTCTACGGCAAGAAGGGCGACGATACGTCGGGCAAGGAATTCCGACATGGCGAGCGCGTCCAGGAGGGTGAAAAAGGCGTCTGGAATACGGCCCTCGGGCCGGGCAAGTATGCGTTCAATAACTCGGCGGGGGAGGTCGTGCTCGTTCCGACCACGAACTTCGTCTTGCACTGGATCACGGGCCGCTCGGAGAGCCATCGCTTCGACGATTCGCTCACGTCGATTGAACTGATCACCGCCGATGCCTACGAGCCGCTGCTGCCGCTTTCGGTCGTCGTCCACATCGATTACGAAAAGGCTCCGTCGGTCATTCAGCGATTCGGCGACGTGAAGCAACTCATCACGCAAACGCTCGATCCGCTCCTGAGCGCATACTTCCGCGACGTGGCCCATAAGAAGAGCATGTTGGAATTGATTCACTGCCGCGACGAAATTCAAGGCCAAGCGCGCGAGGAGCTTCGCAGGAAGTTTATGCAGTTCGATATCCAATGCGTCGATGTGCTGATTGGCCGACCGGAAAGCAAGCAAGGCGATACCAAAATCGAGGGCCTGCTGGAGCAATTGCGGGCGCGTCAGTTTGCCATTGAGCAAGTCGAGACCTATCAGAGGCAGCAGGAGGCGGCCACGCGGCAAAAATCGCTGAATGAGGCCGTGGCTCAGGCCCAATTGCAGGCCGAATTGACCAAGTCGCAGGTGCAGATCCGCATCTCCGAAAACAGCGGCGATGCCGAGTTGGCCAAAGCCCGCAAGTCGGCGGAAACGACCGTCGTGCAGGCCGAAGCGGCAGCCAAGCAGGCCAAGTTGCAGGGCGAAGGCGAAGCGGCGCGGCTGCTCGTCGTCGCCGAGGCCCAAGCAAAGCAGTCGGCGTTGATCGGCGAAGGCGAGGGCAAGAAGGCGGCGTCGATCGGCGAAGGCGAGGGAAAGAAAATCGCGGCGGTGGGACAGGCCGAAGCCCAAGTCTTGCAACTGAAGATCGATTCCTATCGCGATCCGCGCCTGTATGCTATTTCCATCGTCGCCGATCACCTTCGGCAGAGCGCGCAGCCACTCGTGCCGTCGCAGTTGATTAACTTCGGTGGCAGCGGGGGCAGCGATTCATCGAGCATGCTCGGGGCGCTGTTGAGCTTGTTGACGACCGAGAAGCTGGGGATTGTTGTGAAGCCGGAAAAGCCGGCCGCTGCACCGGTGAGCACCCCAAAGGTTTCATAACGGCCAGCACGCTACCCCTCCATCTTGATCGGGCTGACGGCCTTTACGGAAACTTTCTTCTTCTTTTTGCCGCGGCGGATCTCGAAGACCCGTTTTTGGCCGTCGGTGCCGATGACGTAATCGTGAAGTTGCGATACATCGACCGGGGCACCATCGACTTTGAGGACGACGTCGCCGTTTGCCAAGATTCCGTTGGACGGCCCCTTGTCGAATACCGTCTTCACCTTGATTTCCGTCCCCGCCGTCTCGAACGATATGCCGTAAATGGCTTGAATGTAGTCCAGCGGTTTTTTGGTGAGCCGGTAACACGATCCGAAGCCGTGCTTGTTCGGTGCCGGCTTGAGTTTGGGATCTTTGATGATGTAGTCTCCCTTGGTTCCCTTGCCGACGATTTCCGGCACGACCCACGTGAACTCGTCCTCCTTGGAAGCCGCCACCTGCGGGCCTTTGGTTCCGAGGACGGGGTCGAAGGCGACCCCGTCGATTACGAGCCAAGTATGCGAATTCGTTCCGCCGTCGCCGGTGAACATCACTTGTCCAGTAAGTTTTCCGTTATCGTCGCATACGTTGCCGCCGAACGTTTTGGGAAGCAGGCCGCCCGGCATCCCGGAAAGCGGCTTCGTAAGCAGCATGGTCGCAATGTGGTCGTCCTTGATGTCCACCGTGTCGCCGAGGCTCTGTCGCACAATCTGTTTGACGACGTTTTTGAGGTTGTGGCATTGCGTAGCCGGCTTTTCGGGTTCTTCAAAGCCTTCCTTTTTCATTTTCTCAACCTGCTCGTCGCGGGCCAAGGAATCCTTTTCACCTGGGCCGCCGAGCAGCGCATGGTCCGTGTCGACGGGGTTTGTGTAGTAGGTCAATTGAATGCCATCGTTCTCGCAAACGCAGTCAAAAATTGCCTCCGTCATCTCCTTGGCCGGGACGTTGCCGACCTTCTTCAGGGCCGCTGCGCCCACCGACAAGATCGGCATCGAGTCCGTCAGTTTCTTCCACGCCACTTTATCTCTCGACAAGATGTCGCGCCACTTGGGGTCTTTGAGCATGGTCAGCGCATTGTCGCCGCTCTCGTGGGCAGGGAGAAAGATGTTGGCGATGAAGAACGCCGGATCTTTCTCGGCGAAGTCCGTCTGCTCTTTTTTCGACAAGAATGGAAACATGCCGTTGCACGCCTGAACCGTGGAAGCATCGCCGTTCTTGAGCCCCTCTACGAGCAGTTCCTGCTTGACGCTCGCCGGCAGGGACGCGCCGTAGTCGACGAGTTCCTTGTCTTTCAATTCGGCAAACTTCTTTTTAGCGGCCGACTTCAGCATGTCGGGGAACTTCTTCTCGAGGTATTCCGAAAATATAGGCGACGCCTTGTAGGCTTCCAGATCGGAATTGATTTCGTCTTCATTCATGGTCTTATTGGCGTACATCTTGTCGAGCACCTTCTCCACGGCCTCCGGGGGAGAATTTTTAAGCCAAGCTGCTTTTTCCTTTCCGTCCCAGTGCTTGGCGATTTTGTAGCCGAGCAGCTCGACGTAGTAGTCTTCGTGGTCCTTGAAGATTTCGGCCGCCGTCGATTGGAACGTACCGGCATTGCGGTCGTCCCCGCGCCCCATTTCTTTAATGACGTCCTCAAGCGAGTCTTTTTTCTTCGCCGAAAGTCCCTTCGGTTGGGCCGGTTTGTTGAACGTAGTAATGAATTCGACGATCGTAAAGTTCTTGGTCATTTGGATGCTTTCGTGGTGTTGTCAATCTATCCGGCGAGTTATCCGACTGCAAAGGGTTACAGCAACGCCTCATCCAAGGCGCGTCCCAACTTGTCCAAGCCGCGACTCAACTCGGAACGCAGGGTTACGGTCACGCCGAAGGGATTGTTGTCGCAGGCTTCCACCCGCTCGTCGCGCTCGATGTGATCGCGAAAGGCGATGACCGCGTCCTGGGCTTTGTCGATGGCCTTGATCTTGCCGGGGCCGGCAGCCCGATCGACTTCCATAATCGCCACCTGAAGCGGCACCTTATGATTGGCCGTGATCGCATTGAGGCCAAATTCGGCAATCGACTTGAGATCGGAATCGTTGGCTTGCAAGAGGCTGCCGCGCAGCTTTTCCAGTTGCCCGTTGACATTCTTGAGGGCACCTTCCCAAGCAGACTTGCCTTGTTTCCAAATGGCATCGAACTGGGGCGAAAGCGTCCAAGGCTCTACTCCGCTCGGCGCCGTTGGTTCGCTCGGCGTTTCCGATTTGCCCGAGGCTGCCGGCTTGCTCGGCGTTGCCGATCCGCTCGAAGTAGTCGAGGTCTCTTCGCCCATCTTCTTAATCAGCTTCTCGAGTAGATCGATTTTGCCGATGGCAGCTTCAAACTGACTGGCTTTGCCCGCGACGGCGATCTCGCCCACCAGCGTCTTGACGTGGACCACCAAGGGCGACTTGCTCTGAAGTGCCGCATCAATCTGCGGCTTGACGGCTTTCAAACGGACGGTGAACGCGGTCGCGGGATCGGCGGAAGACGTAGACGCGACCGGAGAAGTTTGCCCTTCGTTGCTTGCTCGATTGTCGTCCGTCCCGTCCACAGCGACTTCAAAACGCGGC
>JANXOJ010000203.1 GCA_025353625.1 Planctomycetota bacterium
TCCTACGATGCAAAAGGCACCCCACCACCATGAGCCGCCATTTTTTGTTACCCGCCGTTCTTTTCAGTGTCGTTCTTTATAGTGTCCTCCAACTGAGCAGTCTCGGCGCGACGGCCAGCGAGGTCTTGTCGAAAGCTGGCGAGAGCTCGTACCAGGAAGGTTGTGACGAGGCCCCAAGCGTAGTTTCGGTGCCCGCATCGCGCCGGGCAGGGCACGTCGTTTATCAGCCGCCCTGGACGCGATTACAGGGCCAGCCGTACGCTTATGGTTACTTCGGGGCCCGACCGGCGGCCACCTCGGCTAACCATACGAGCTACCGTGCAGACTGGTACCAGTGGCGTTTCCAGCGCGGCGACTGATATAATGGAGTGCGGAGGAACCAATTTGTCGTGAATGAAAACAGTCGCAAGGAAATCAGTCGTACAAAAAGTGTTGCCAGCGAGTCGGCAATCTTAGTCGGAGTTTATCTCTCGGATCATTTGCCCGAAGCCGTGCCCCTGGAAGAACTCGGCGGGCTGGCCGAGGCGGCGGGCACGCAGGTCGTCGGCAAGTTGATTCAACGTCGCGAGGCCCCGGACGCGGCGACTTATCTGGGCAAAGGGAAGGTTCAGGAACTTGCCACCCTGGCCCATGCGGAAATGGCTGACGTTATCTTCTTCGACAACGACCTCAGCCCAGGGCAGACCCGCAATCTCGAAGAAGCGACCGGCTTAAAAGTCCTCGACCGCAGCGAGTTGATTCTCGATATTTTCGCCAGCCGCGCCAAGACGCACGAATCGCGTCTGGCCGTGGAATTGGCTCAGTTGGAATATCAAATGCCGCGCCTTAAGCGGATGTGGACGCACCTGTCGCGGCAGGGACAAGGCGGCGTCGGTCTTCGCGGGCCGGGCGAAAAGCAATTGGAAGTTGACCGCCGGCTGGCCGAAAAGCGGGTCACCGACCTCCGCAAGCAATTGCTGACGATTGAGAGTCGTCGCCAGCGCGAAGTTTCCGCACGGCGGGAGCAAATGACGGTCTCGTTGATCGGCTATACCAACGCCGGCAAGAGTACGTTGCTCAACGCGCTGACGGGGGCCGATGTCTTCACCAAGGATCAGCTTTTCGCCACGCTCGATACGCGCACCCGCCGCTGGCAATTGCCTTCCTGGGGGCCCGTTTTGTTGAGCGATACGGTTGGTTTCATCCGCAATTTGCCGCACCATTTGATCGCCAGTTTCCGCGCAACACTGGAAGAAGCCCGGCAGGCCGATTTGCTCCTGCATGTGGCCGATGCCAGCAATCCGGCCGCGCTGGACCAGATTGCGGCAGCGTACTCGGTGCTTGAAGAGATTGGCATTCAGCAAAAGGATATGCTGCTCGTGCTCAATAAGGTGGATGCAATGCCGGATCGCGTTGCCGTCGATGGCATTATGAATCGTTACCCAACGGCCATACCGATAAGTGCCCGCTCGGGACTGGGGATTCCGCATCTTGCGGTGGCCGTCAGCGAGACACTGAGCTGCGGTTTTCTGGAAATCGACGTCGAGATGGGCGTTGAGAATGGCCGCATGTTGGCCTATCTGGCGGCCCACGGAGAAGTTTTTTCCAAGACCTTCGACGACGCGCGCGTGCTCGTGCATTGCCGCATTCCGCAGCAATTTCTCAGCCGCGTCGAAAGCGACGGGGTTGTCGTACGGCCGCATGCAGGGCATAATGGGCGGGCAAAGTAGGGTGGCGTTGCCGCACCTATTTGCCGCACCTATTTGCCGCAGTAAAGGACGCCAAAGACTACCGGGGCAACGTGGACGAGATTTGAGTTGCATTTTACGAACGGTCGTTGAAGTCCACACGGTCCCTTTTGTCCTTCTTAACTTTGGCATGCCCAATCGCGAAATCAAAAACAGCCGAGCAGTCGTCACCGGTGCTTCCAGCGGCATTGGCCGGGCTATCGCTTTGGAACTGGCCAAGCAGGGTTGCAAAGTAGTCTGCCTCGCGCGACGCGAAGATCGCTTGCAGGCGCTTGCCAAGGAAATCGAATCGCTCGGCGGCGACGCGGTTTGCGTAGCGGGCGATATTACGGATGCGGCGGTTCGAGCCAACGGCCTTGCGGCAGCGCAAGCGAACTTTGGCGGACTCGATATCCTGATCAACAATGCGGGCGTCGGTGCGATCGGCCCCTTCGAGACCGCCGCCCCCGATCGGGTGCGAACGCTCATGGAGGTCAACTTCTTCTCGTTGGTGGAGATGACCCGCGCGGCACTGCCGCTGCTTAAACGGGGGCGGCGACCAACGATCGTCAACATCAGTTCGATCCTCGGTCGCCGCGCCGCCCCGCACAACAGCGAATATTCGGCCAGTAAATTCGCAGTCCACGGCTTCAGCGAGGCTCTGCGTGCGGAACTTGCCAAGTCGGGCGTCGGTGTGCTGGTAGTCAGTCCCGGCACCACGGAAACGGAATTCTTCGACCGCTACATCGAAAAAACCGGTGCGCCGCAGTGGCCTAAGCATGGGGCCGTCACCGCCGAATATGTCGCACGGGCAACCGTTCGTGCAATCCGTCGCGGCAGCCATGAAATCACACCTTACTTTTGGGGCAAGTTTCTCGTGCTATTGAACCGCCTATCGCCCTGGCTCGTCGATCAAATCATGGCCCGGTACGCTTAGCGGGAAATTCCATGACCGACGATCTCGGCTTTCAGATTCTCTACGAACAAAACGGCTGTCTCGTCGTCTGCAAATCGCCGGGCGTGCTAACCCAGGCCCCGCCGGGAATCGACAGCCTGGAAGTACGGATCAAGAACTACTTGGGCGGCAAAGAGCGGTTCGGTGAGGTCTATCTGGGCGTGCCGCATCGGCTCGACCGTCCCGCAAGCGGGGCGATCATTTTCAGCAAAGATATACGGACCACACGGAAGCTCGGTGCCCAGTTTGAAAAGCGGCGCGTCCATAAAATCTATTGGGCCTGCGTCGCCGGCCAAGTTGCGCCGGAGACGGGCCGTTGGGAGGATTTTCTTTACAAAGTGGCCGACGAACCGAGAGCGGAGGTCGTTGGACCCGGACATCCCGACGGCCGTCACGCGGCACTCCATTACCGCGTATTAAAAACCTTCGACTGGGGCTCGTGGCTGGAAATCGAATTGGAAACTGGTCGCACGCACCAGATTCGCGTGCAATCGGCCTCTCGCGGGCACCCCGTCTTAGGCGATGCCCAATACGGCTCGACCGTCCCTTTTGGGCCGCAATTTGAGGACGTGCGACTTCAAGCCATCGCGCTGCACGCACAAAGTCTGTCGTTCCGCGATCCGACAAATCATCAAATGGTAACCGCGGTAGCACCGATTGCCGCCTATTGGCCCGGTTTTACCGCGAATGAAACATAAGCGAGGAATGCGATTTCCGGCTTTCGGTCCATGTGCTGTGCGGCAATTCGTTGCGATTTTGACGAGGCTCACGCGTCGCCCTCGGACGGATCCAAGCTATTAGCCCCTTCCAAAGCTTGGTATATTGGTATAATTGCCGTTCACCGCAAAAGCTAAGGTCGATTTTTCCCGTAGGCAGTTAGGAGAGAAGAGCAAAAATGTCACTCCACGATCCCTTTCACGCACGCGATACATTCAATACTGGCAGCGGCACGGCTGGCATCTATCGCCTTTCCCGGCTTGAAGACGCCAAGCTGACGACCGTGGCGCGGCTGCCTTATTCGATCCGCATTCTGCTCGAATCGGTGCTGCGAAGTTGCGACGACTACGCCGTGACTCAGCGCGACGTTGCCAACTTGGCCGGCTGGAACGCCGCCGCACCGGCCAACGTTGAAGTGCCCTTCAAGCCGGCACGCGTCGTCTTGCAGGACTTCACCGGTGTGCCTTGCGTGGTCGATCTGGCGGCCATGCGAAGTGCGATGCAGCGACTCGGCGGCGATCCTAGGAAGATCAATCCCTTGGTGCCCGTCGATCTGGTGATCGACCATTCGATCCAGGTCGATTACTTTGGGCAGTACGATTCGATGAGCCGCAACGTGGCGGTTGAGTTCGACCGCAACCGCGAACGCTACGAGTTCCTTCGCTGGGGCCAGAATGCATTCCACAATTTCCGCGTCGTGCCGCCTGCCATTGGCATCGTCCACCAAGTGAACCTTGAGTTCCTGGCCAAGGGCGTTTTCATGGGCAAGGACGAGGCCGGAACGGTGGCCTACCCAGATTCGCTGGTCGGCACCGATAGCCATACGACGATGATTAACGGCTTGGGTGTGCTGGGCTGGGGTGTCGGTGGTATTGAAGCCGAAGCGGTCATGCTCGGCCAGCCGCTTTATATGCTGGCACCGGAAGTCATCGGCTTCGAGTTAAGCGGTGAGCTGTCGCCGGGCACGACCGCGACCGACCTCGTGCTGACGCTCACGCAGATTCTCCGCAAAGAAGGCGTCGTCAACAAGTTCGTCGAATACTTTGGGCCTGCGATCAAGTCGATGAAGGTGGCCGATCGGGCGCTCGTGGCCAATATGGCCCCCGAATATGGTGCCACGATGGGCTTCTTCCCGGTCGATGAGCAGACGCTTGCCTTTCTGCGTCTCACCGGCCGCACCGATGCCGAGGTCGCACTGGTCGAGCGCTACACCAAAGAGCAGCAGCTCTTCTATGCCGGACATGCCGAAAGCGATCCAACCTACACGAAGGTACTCAAGCTCGATCTTACGACGATTGAACCTTCGATGGCCGGCCCCAAACGGCCGCAAGACCGCGTTGCACTCACGAATCTGAAAAAGTCCTTCCACGCTTCCCTAACGGCCCCCTTAAAAGAGCGCGGATTCGGGCTTGGAGAACAAGACTTGGCCCGAACCGCAACCGTGATCGATAGTGGCCACTGCGACACGATCGGCCACGGTGCCGTCGTCATTGCCGCCATCACAAGTTGTACGAATACCAGCAATCCCGATGTCATGCTCGCCGCTGGCCTATTGGCAAAAAAGGCCGTTGCACGCGGGCTGACTGTCAAGCCCTTCGTGAAGACGAGCCTCGCACCCGGCAGCCGCGTCGTGACGGACTATTACAAAAAGACGGGCCTCGATGCCGACTTGGACGAGCTGGGGTTCAACGTCGTCGGCTATGGCTGCACGACCTGCATCGGCAACAGCGGTCCCCTGCCGGAACCGGTCGCGGATGCCGTTACCAAGGGAAATCTGGTCGCCGCTGCCGTATTGAGCGGCAATCGAAATTTTGAAGGCCGCATCAATCCGCATGTGAAGGCCAACTATCTGGCTAGCCCGCCGCTGGTCGTCGCTTATGCCTTAGCGGGCACCGTTGATATCGATCTGGCCAGCGAACCTCTTGGCACGGGCAGCGACGGCCAGCCGGTTTACTTAAAGGATATCTGGCCGTCGCGCGAGGAGGTGTCGCGGGTAGTGGCGGACGCCATCGGGGCCGAGATGTTCCGCAAGCGGTACGACAATGTATTCGAGGCGAATGCGACTTGGAATGCCTTGCCGGTGACGCCCAGCGAGTTGTTCCCTTGGGATGCCGATAGCACCTACGTCCAGGAGCCGCCGTTTTTAATCGATCTGGCCGTCGAGCCGAGTCCCATCCAGCCGATTCGCGGCGCAAGGGTGCTGGCGGCACTTGGCGATTCGGTCACGACCGATCATATCTCACCCGCCGGCTCGATTGCGGCGACTAGCCCTGCCGGCAAGTTCCTGCAGGATCGCGGTGTGAAGCCGGTGGATTTCAACAGCTACGGTGCCCGGCGCGGCAACGACCGCGTGATGACGCGCGGCACGTTCGCCAACATCCGCATCCGCAACCTGCTGGCCCCCGGCACGGAGGGCGGCGTCACACGGCATTTGCCAAGCGGCGACATAATGCCGATCTACGATGCAGCCATGAAGTACAAGGCGGAAGGCGTGCCGCTGGTCGTCCTGGCCGGGGCCGAATATGGCACCGGCAGCAGCCGCGATTGGGCCGCCAAGGGAACGTTCCTGCTAGGCGTCCGCGCCGTAATGGCCGTCAGCTTCGAGCGAATCCACCGCAGCAACCTCGTTGGCATGGGCATCCTGCCGTTGGAACTACCGACCGGTAAGTCCTGGGAATCGCTTGGGCTAAGCGGCGAAGAAGTCTTTGAGTTCCCCGACCTCAGCGATCAACTTCTGCCGCAAAGCCAATTGACCATCCGCGCCACCTCACCCGACGGCCGGGTCACGGAGTTCAAGACCAAGGTTCGCATCGATACGCCGGTGGAGTTGGATTATTATCGAAACGGCGGGATATTGCAGACGGTGTTGAGGAAGTTGGCGAAGGGGTGAGCCGGTTGCTAGAACTATCGGTTCGCCCGATGCGGTGAAGCAGTTCTATCGCGAGGGCTTCAATACGCCCGCGAACAGGGCGTCGCCCACCGCGACATCAAGCCGAGCAATCTGCTGCGGGATTTGAAAGGGACGGTGCAAATCCTCGACCTGGGCTTGGCGAGAACGATTTCGTACGTTGCGCTGCGCTCCATCCACGGCTAGGCAAATATAGCCGCTACGCGGCAGAAAACGGCGGTTGCCACCGCGATCGACGAGGAAGCTTAAACCACGTACACCGTGGCGGCAACCGGAACGACTCGACGTCGCGCCAACGGTTTCCTTAATCCGGCGATTTGCCAAACAATTTGCCTGATTGTCCAGAAAAGTATCTATAAACTTAGAGCCCTCTCTCCTTTTCGTGACCCTACTCAGAATATTCTTTACCCAGAATATTCTATGCGACGAACAAAACCTCGTCCACCTTCGCACAATTCGTTTCACGCCACCGCCCCCTTCGTCACCATCATAAACACATCCTCAAGCGTCGGCTCTTTCTCGGCGAACGAGCTCATCCGCACGCCGCCAGCAATGAGGCGCTCCATCAGCCCGGCCACTTGGTTGTCATCGGCCGCCAGTTCCACCGTCACGCGATGATCTTCAATCTGCACGTCGCGGATCTCGGGCGTACTGCGAACGATCGTCAGCCCGGCCTCCATGTTCTCAATGAAGCGAATTTGCACCGTGCGGTTGCGGCGGATGCGGCGATAGACGTCGTCAATTGTGCCGGACATTAGCAGCTTACCCCGTTCGATAATTCCGATCGAACTGCAACAATCGGCCAGTTCCGTCAGGATATGGCTCGATATAAGGATCGTCTTGCCCATGCGGCGAAGTTCCTTGAAGAGGGCTTTCACTTCGATCCGCGCACGCGGGTCGAGGCCGCTCGTCGGCTCATCGAGGATCAGCACCGGCGGGTCGTGAACCAGTGTCTTTGCCAAGCATAGCCGTTGCTTCATGCCGCGCGAGAGGCCGTTCACATACGCATCGCGCTTGCCCGTCAGGTCGAGCAGTTCCATGACGTCGTTCAAAACCTGCCTTCGCCGCACACGGGGAAGCTGGTAAGCCACGGCGAAAAAATCGAGAAATTCCCAAACCTTCATGCCGTCGTAAACGCCGAATCCGTCGGGCATGTAGCCGACGCTGCGGCGAACGCCCAACGGGTCGCGGCTGACGCGGTGGCCGTTGACGTAGCCCTCGCCGCTGGTCGCTTTCAAGAGCGTGGCAAGGAAGCGGATGGTCGTACTCTTGCCGGCACCATTGGGGCCGATGAAGCCGAACATCTCGCCGGCACCGATCTTTAGATTCAAGCAGTCGACGGCCAAGAGGTCGCCGTAGCGTTTCGAGAAGTCAATCAATTCGATCATTTTACTTTCGACCCGTTGTTATTCTTCGATAACATTGATTTTTGGGAGCACGGGCGGCCGCTCTGCCGGCTGGACCGGCATTTTAGGGGCTGCGTCGGCATCATCCTGCGTTGCCTGCACTTGCTCGCGTAAATTATAGTCGGCCCTTGGAGCATCGGGTTGTCCGGAGGCCAGATGGGCGACCAGCAGCACCGCCTGCCTCGATTGCGGAGGCGATGGCTCGGCATGGAGCGGCAAGACTCCGTCGGCCACGGTGGCAATCAAACAGACTTCATCGGAACGCAACTCCTGCCGATGCATGGCCACGTCAACCAGACCCGTAAGGCCCAAAGCCCCGGACGGCCGCTTGACCGCGTTATCGGCACCCTCGGCGGCATGCGGACTGAGCGTCGTAAATGCCTTGAACGTCAGAGGCTCCGATTCGCCCGCCGCAAGCCGTTCCAGCATTGCCAATTGCAACTGCTTGACGGTTTTGTTGACAGTTTTATTGACGGTGCAGCGAAGGATGTTGCATTCCTTCAAATCGTGTTTTGTGCGATTCGTCACGCGCCACGTCCCGTTCGCATCCCTGCCAAGGGCCATCGTACCACCGAAATCGACCATCTCTTCGCTATGCAGGAACTCGACGAAGTTCGATGCCACGCTCATCCCGCTAAGCGATGTCTCATCGCCGCGACGACACACGAGCGATCGCCGCGATTGCCACATCGGCATTTGAAACCGCTCCGGCGAAGCGACGCTGGGAAACGGCACGACCATGCCGCCGGGGTCGCTGAGCTTGACCTCGTACTGCGTCGCCAGCGATGTGTAGAGTGCCGAGTAGCGCGTGAGGTGCGCCCGCGGATAGTCGGGCTGCAATTCCACGACGGCAATCTCGTTCTGCGATCGCGCGAAACCGACATTCAACTGCGCCTGCTCGATCACGGCGAACGTACAGATAACGGCAATCGGCGGCGCGGCAATCCAGGCCCATTCCACGCGACCGAGCAGCCGGAACACAATCCAGTTCGCAGGCACGAGAACTCCCAAGTAACCGACTACGACCCAAACGATAAAGCTGCGGTCGGGAACGTTGATCCCAGTGGCATTGGCGAGGGCCTTTCGAGCGGCCTGGGCGATGGGGCTGAAGTCGTTCCATGCGGCCAAGCCGGCCGCATTCCTTTCGCCCAGTACACTGGGTTGCGAGTCATCGTCCGGAGCAGAAATACCATCCACGGCGGCCCCAATCGATTCCGGTTCGCTCACCGTGCCGATATCCGAGGCATAATGTTTGAATTCCGCCCCCGCATCGCGGGTGAAATAGCGAACGGCTGTTGTTTTGGCGGCATCCAACCACATTGCCGGATTGGACTGATGGGACCAATTGGCTGCGACGCAGTCTAAAGTTGCATCGTAAGCGAACATTCTCGGCGGCCGACGCAATAGGCAAGCGTTAAAAAAATCGTCGTAACCTTGCCAGCCAATCAACTCGGGGCCGGTCAGGCGGAATGCCGAGGCGACGATCCGCCCTCGCCCTACGGGCCGCTCGACGACAAGATCGTTCGTATCGTTCAAGAACTCCGCTTGCGGAACCTTCTTGAGTTCGGCTCCCGCCCAAGGTTGGACCGGCGTGATGGCATTGCCATTGTCGCCTGCCCAATACTGAAGTTCCTTCAGATCGATGGCGGCCAGCTTCCGAGCTTTGCCCACCGTCGCGGGAAGATACGGCCCGAGAAAGCTGTTGTGCAAAGTTTGCAGCGTATCGGGTCCGCTAACGATGATCTGGCCGCCCCAATGGAGCCAATCGACGAGGGCCCGCTGCTGTTCGAGGTCGAGCCGGGTGGGGTCGGCGTCGTCCCAAAGCAGATAGGCGATGCTCGTCCAGCAGAACGCATGGGTCGGCAAGTTCGGCCGGCCGCGCGATGGCATCTGCACGACTTGATAATGCCCTGGCGTCGTATCATCCTGATTCGACCGCTTCATGCGAATGGAGTCCAGCTTCTTTTCGAGGTAGTCGTAACGCCCCGTTGCCTTGGCCAACACGATAAAGAAGTATTGATAAGACGGCATGCGGTGTAAGGCCATGCTTCTTTGAATTACCGCGGATCCACCTCGCCCGGCGGCAAGCGTGCAATTGGCAAAGCCGGCCTCGGTATTCGCCGGTATCCAGCCAACTGCTTCCAACGATTTGGGCTGCTCCTTGGCCAAAACGGCCGTGCGAAGCGTCGTCATCTCATAGGGCGTGGCAACGATAGGCACGGGCCGATTCTGCCGATCGACCACATCGGTTACCAATTCGCCCTGGAAGTCGCCGCGATTGGCCTTCACATCGGGAAGCACGTAGCTGAACTGGTGCCCCGGCTTGACCGCCCCGGCCCAAACCGACGAAGTCGGCTGAGCCGTCGGCTGCTTGGCCTCGAACGGCTCGCCTTCCTTTTTCTCTTTCAGCTTCTTCGCCTTCTCGGCATCCTGCTTGGCCTGCGCCGCTTTGGCCATTTCTTCAGCATCCGGTGTCTTGCCGCAACCGCCGCAACCGGGCAGCACGATCAATAGCACCACAACGAGCCAATGCGCAGCCCAACAGCCGAACGAAAAACCGTCCGACCTTTGGCACCGCATCTGTCCCGTAATCATTGCCATCGGCTTCTCCTACCTACCGTTAGTGTAACCGTTCGAGTAGGCGATAGGCAATGGATAGGAAGTCCAAACCCCACGACCAAAGCCCCAAGATCAAAGCTCAATTCCCCCGCCGTTATATTTCGACCCAATCCCCGCCTTAACTTTCAGGCCACTGGGGAGCCATTTTCCCCCGATTGACCTTTCCACTGCGCCGGTTTTGCTCAACAATAGCGGGGATGGATATTTTACTGGTACTCCCCGAGACAGGATGACTCGGCATGGCAAGTGCAACCGTAATGGCGAATAGAGACACGCAGCAATCATTTCGTGGCCCCCCAGCCAGCCCCCAGCAACCGACACCGGGGGCCTACATGGCACTGTCGTTGCTGCTGGGGATGAATTTGTTCAACTATATCGATCGCCAGGTGTTGGCGGCCGTCGAGCCGGAGATACGGGCAACGTTGCTTTCGTCGCACGATCCGAACGGCCCGATGGTTCGCATGATGTCGGGGGCACTTGCACTGGCATTCTTGCTGTCGTACATGCTCAGCGCACCGGTCTTTGGCGTGCTTGCCTCGCGATGGCCGCAGTCGAAATGGAAGTTGATCGCCTTGGGCGTACTCGTCTGGAGCTTGGCAACCGGGGCCGGCGGAATGGCGACAACCTTTGCGCTGCTGCTGGCATCGCGCTGCTTTGTCGGCATGGGCGAAGGGGCCTACGGCCCTTTGGCACCCACGATTCTTTCCGATTGTTTTCCCGTTGCCAGTCGCGGCAAGATACTTTCCATGTTTTACATTGCGCTGCCGGTGGGCGGTGCGTTGGGCTATGCCTTGGGGGGCGGTTTGGCGAAGTACGACCCGGCCCACGAAAGTTGGCGGTGGGCCTTCTATGCCGTCGTGATTCCCGGATTGATTTTGGGAATCCTATCGCTCTTCATGCGTTCGTCGCCGGTCGGCGCGGCCGATGCCGTCGCCACGCGCAAACGAATGGCTTGGCGCGACTACAAAATTTTGTTGCAAACGCCGTCGTATGTTTTTGATACGTTGGGCATGACGGCAATGACTTTTTCCATCGGTGCCCTGGCTTGGTGGATGCCCGACTATTTGGGAACGCATAAAGTACCGGACCTTTTCGGCATTGAGCCGCGCACGATGTTCGGCATCATCACCGCGCTGGCCGGCCTGGGCGGGACTGTGGCCGGCGGCTGGGCCGGCGACCGACTCCGCGAGCGAGTGCCCGGCTCCTATTTTCTCGTCTCCGGCGTAAGCCTGTTCCTGAGTGCGCCGTGCGTGCTGCTCTTTCTGTTCGTACCTTTTCCCTGGGCATGGCTGATGATTTTCGCCGCCGTGTTTTTCATGTTCGTGAACACCGGCCCGACGAACGCGATCCTGGCAAACGTCGTCCATCCGGCCATGCGGCCCGCCGGTTTTGCGGTGAACATCCTCGTCATTCACACGCTAGGCGACGCCGTCAGCCCGATGTTCATCGGTGCCATCGTCGGCACCTGGAACCACACCGTCGGCTTCGCCGCGATTTCGGTGTTCCTAGCAATCGGCGGGCTGCTGTGGATGTGGGGCGGAAGGTATCTGCAACAGGATACAGAACTTGCGCCGCAGCGGCTGTAGTTTCCACCAGCCGGGCGAAACGATTGTGCTTGCCCCGACGAATGACCTTGGAGTCCTCTCGCGTCTCTGCATGGAGTGGTTCATGCGGACGAACTGCAAAGTCTTTCGTAGTAAATGGTTGTGGCGACATCGATAGCGACTTTCTACCTCAATACGGGACGTTGGACGAACGCTCAGCAGCCCGACTGATGCTCCAGCTTGAGAATGTTGGAAAATCACAAAAAAGTCATAGTCGCTCCCAGAAGCCGTCCGTTTGCCGGTTGCAAAATAATACAGAATGATTAGAATGACGTTTGTGTCCTCTCGCGAGAGGGGAAGCATTATGTGGATGGTCGAAATGAGCGCAGCGGTACTCGAAAAGGCGGGGCGCGTCGTTTCTAACGATTAGGCAACACAGGAAAAAACATTTTAGGGTGCTTGTGGCAGATTCCATGGAAGTGCCTGAGCATAGCGTATTGCGAGTTATCGAGTTGTTCTGAATTGACCGCAAGAACTAACGGGTTGACAAAGCAAATTGAGTGGGTGAATCGAGTGGCGGAATGCTTCTTAATCGTGGTCGGCTTCATTTTTGAAACCCTGCGCCAATTCGCAGGGTGCGTGGAGACGGCATGGCTCCGGCTATCGACCGACACGCCCGGCCAAGGTATCTGGGGTCTGCCGGAAAGCCATTGCTCCCGTTGGATGACGTATCGTTTTGAGCGAGGAACGCGCGGTTCGCCGCTGGGATGGTTGTCGGCCATGAGGCCGACGGAGATCCCGGTGTTAGCGGCCGTCGGCTGCCGCCGTGGCGTGCAGCAACTCCTCGAAAACGAATCTCACTTGCCGAGCTTTGGGTTTGCGCAACGCATGGTTCTTGCGCGATGCCCGAAAGTCTCCGATCACTTCAGGCAGAGCACCTCGCCCGCATACACCGCCGATCTTTAGTGGCGGTCCTTGGCGACAGCCGAGGGCTATGTCTTGGGTGGCATTTCTTTTGATACTGTGAGTGCATGTTGACCGAGTGCATCGCACGCGGTCGTCCGCTTACGAATCGACCACAAGGACACCGACACCGAAAGGCAGGATATTGTGCTGGTGACCAGTTGGGGGGTCGTCGCTGTCATTTTCACGGCCGTAGTGTCGTTTGCAATGGCAGTGGTTTTAGTCAAAATGCTCGATCACTTGCGGCGGAAAGACGCCGAACGCGATGCGGCAGAAATTGTTTCCAAGGCCAAACAGGACGTCGAAAATCGACTGCGCGAGGCCGAACTTCAAATCAAGGAGGCGACGCTCAAACAGCAAACGGAGAGCGAAAAGGAGCTGCGCAAAGTCCGCGGCGAACTGCACGAACGCGAACGGTCGCTCGACAAGCGCCAAGACGCCGTGGAAGAGCAGGCCGAGCAGGTCCGCAAGCAGGAAAAGATTGTCGAGGCAACCCAACGCAAGCTGACCGAACGGATACAGGAAACCAACCAGCGCAAGGAGGAGCTTTCCAAGTTGCTCGACTTGCAGCGGCAAACACTACACGAACTGAGCGGCATGAATCAGGCCGAGGCGAAAGTGCGCCTGCTGGAACTGCTCAATACGCAGCTTCAACAGGAGACCGGTGCCGCGATCCTGCGCTTCGATCGACAATTGGCGGAGACGTGCGAGAATAAAGCGCGCGACGTGATTGTCACCTGCTTGCAACGCTACGCGGCCGCCCATACCGCCGAGTCAACGACGAGCACCGTCGGCATCCCCAACGACGAAATGAAGGGCCGCATCATCGGCCGCGAAGGCCGCAACATACGGGCCTTCGAGAAGGCCACCGGGGTTGATCTTATCATCGACGACACGCCCGGCGTGGTGATCGTCAGCGGCTTCGACATGATTCGCCGCGAGGTGGCTCGACTGGCCCTGAATAAGCTGATTGCCGATGGTCGCATCCATCCCGCGCGGATTGAAGAAATCGTCGTCGCTACACAAGGCGAGTTGGAAAAGCACATCCAAACTCGGGGTGAAGAAGCCTGCCAGGAACTGGGCATCCACGGTTTGCACGAACGCATCGTCAACCTGTTGGGGCGCTTGCACTTTCGCACCAGTTACAGTCAGAACGTGTTGCGGCACAGCGTGGAAGTGGCGTTCATTGCAGGTATGATGGCCGAGGAAATCGGCCTCGACGGCGCGCTGGCCCGGCGATGCGGCTTGTTGCACGATATTGGCAAAGCGGCCGACCACGAGGCGGAAGGCGGCCATCCCAAGATCGGTGCCGATCTGTTGAAGCGCTACGGCGAGCGACCCGAGGTGGTTCATGCCGCGCTCGGTCACCACGATGACTTGCGAATAAGCAATCCGTATACGGTGCTCGTTGCCTCCGGCGATGCGTGCAGTGCGTCGCGCCCCGGTGCCCGTCGCGAGAGTCTGGAACGGTACGTCAAGCGGATGGAAGAACTGGAACGGATCGCGGGAAGCTTCCCTGGAGTCGAGCAAGCGTATGCCATCCAAGCTGGCCGCGAGTTGCGCGTCCTAGTCGGTTCCAAAGACACGACCGACGAGACGGCCGCCAAGATTTGTCACGATATCGCGCAAGCTTTTGAGAAGCAGCTCACCTATCCCGGCGAGATCAAGGTCACCGTGGTGCGAGAGTCGCGGCACGTAGAGGTGGCAAGGTAAGAACCCCTCGTTCCCATGCAGTGCGTGGGAACCCGATAAATCGCCGGCCCTTCCCCACTACCTACTGAACCCTAAACCCCACTCCCCATGCGCCTCCTCCTCATCGGTGACATCGTCGGCAAGCCTGGGCGCGATATCTGCATCCAAGCCTTGGCCGGCCTGCGGCAGGAGGAGCAGATCGATCTGATCGTTGCCAATGCCGAGAACTCGGCCGGCGGCTCGGGCTTAACGCCGGTGATCTATCGCGAGTTGCTCGCAGCCGGCATCGACGGCATCACGCTTGGCGACCACGTCTACAAGCGGCGGGAGATTTATTCCGTTTTGCAGAACGAATTCCGCGCCGTCCGCCCGGCCAACTATCCGGCCGAGGCACCGGGACCGGAATTTGTGGTGCTCGAAGCGCGGAACGGCGTCCGCGCGGCAATCTTCACGCTCTTGGGCCGCGTGTTCATGCCGCCGGTCGATAGCCCATTTCGGGCGGCGGATCGCGTCTTAGCGGCAATGCCTCGCGATGTTCGCGTGATTCTGCTCGACTTCCATGCCGAAGCGACCAGCGACAAACAGCTTATGGGCCGCTACCTCGATGGCCGCGTCACCGCCGTGCTGGGCACCCACACCCACGTTCCGACCGCCGACGAGCAAATCCTGCCCGGCGGCACGGCCTTCCAGTGCGATGTCGGCATGACCGGTCCGCACGAAAGTATTCTCGGGCGGCGAATCGATCGCGTTCTGGAAACGACGCTCACCTCGCGACCGACAAATTTTGACGTGGCCGAAAAGGATGTCCGCATCCACGGCACACTGGTCGATCTCGATCCCGAAACGGGGCGTGCAACGGGAATCCGTCGGATCGTGGTCAATGAGGAAGACGCGAAACGATTCATGAAATGTTCCAACATCGCTTAACCTGGGTCCAGGCTGAGCAATGGCCCATCAATCGGCATTCTCTTCCGGCGCGAGGATTTCTGCCGGAGCAAGAAAATCGGTAAGTAGTGGCATGAGCAAAGCCCCGGCTGCAAAGCCGCCGATGTGCGCCCACCAGGCGACCGACTGCACGGCCTCTTTGTGAATCGTTGCCACGCCGGCGATTAACTGAAGCACAAACCAGGCTCCCAAGACGAACAGGGCCGGCAACTGCACGAAGCTGATGAAAACGACCAGAAAGACCAGCGTGCTGACGCGAGCCCAGGGCCAAGTGACTGCATAGGCACCCAGCACGGCGGCAATCGCTCCGCTGGCACCCACCACGGGCAATTGACTTTGCGGGAAAATCAGCCAATGGGTGAGCGTTGCCGCGAGGCCGCCGAGCAGATAGAACAAAAGAAACGCCGTGTGCCCCAATCGGCCTTCAACATTGTCGCCAAAGAGCCACAGGAACCACATGTTGCCCAGCAGGTGCATCCAACTTCCGTGCAAGAAGAGGCACGTTGCCAGAGTGAGCAGGATTTCGTCCGGCTTCGGTTGCAGGATCAGGAATCGCGGTGCCGCACCCCACGCCCACGGTAGATCGGCCGGTTGGCCCATCATCAAGACGAGCCGCCGCTGGGACTGAAGCTGCTGAATGCGGGCAGGAATGAAGCCCCATTGATAGTCGAGCGTTTCCTGTTGCAGTGGAGGCAGGCTTGCGGTCCAGAGAAAGACCACGACGTTCATGACGATGATCCCGAGAGTGACCACGGGAATACGCGGTGCCGGGGCGTCGTCGTGATAGGGGATCAACATGACTTCCCTCGTGGGACGGACCTCCGAGTCCGTCCCTATCTTTCGCGGACGGACCCGGAGGTCCGTCCCA
>JANXOJ010000229.1 GCA_025353625.1 Planctomycetota bacterium
AAAGAGTTAGGAGCGTTGTCAAAGTTCAGCCATACCGTAGAAATCGTGCGATCGACTCGCAACGTTCGACTTGCCGTTTCGCCTTTTGAACAGCAAGTCGCAGTCCCGCCAAGTGTTTTTGCGAGGGCTAGGTCGGTGCCACACAAACGAAGCTCGCAACAACGCAAGGCACTAGTCGACAAGTACAAAGCCAAGAAGGCCATCGAATCGTTCCCCCGCACTGGCATCTTGTTTGATTTGGACGCATACATCGAAGATCCGGTTTATCCAGATGTCGTGACGATTCGGGAGTTTGTAAGCGAGGCGCATCGAGATTTCCAAACAATCCTTTCCGAGATTCTTGTTCAGGATCAATCATGATGGTCTCATACACCGACGGCACGGGTGACGCTGCGCCAGCGAAGGCGATCGAGGCAGCGTCTACAGCATTTCCTTATTCCCGATCGGAAACTTCGCCTTCCGATGATCCTCTGCTCGGCATGGAAACGCCGGCAGATAATTCCACGGGCGCATTCAGGCCAAACCGCAACAAGACGATGGGGCGATTGGTTTCACGAAAAACACTTCGCTTGCCGGATCGCAGCATTCGCCAAAGACGACTTGTGCTTAAGGCTTTGGCGAACTCGCTTGCTGACATGCACACAGCCGACGACATAATTGTGAAGGGAAATGCTCTAATCGAGGTGAAGAGCAAACTCGACTTGTTGTGGGAAATGTCGGACAACGAGCAATCCGAAACGTTTGAAGAAATGGTGGCGGTACTGAAATCGGCACTTCATGGAGACTTAGGATTTCCCTCCGGATCGCAACTCGCGGCCATCGAATCTGTTGTCGCAAGAATGGCCGAAACGCCCGACATCGACGATCAATTGGCCGACGAGCTTACGGAAGAACTGATCGAGGGCAACGTCAATGTCTTTCGAGCAACTGAATGAATCGCATGAAGCACTTTCGCCCGAAGTATTTTTGGATACGTCGGCGCATCTGTGTTATTTGAAACGCCCAGTTCGAAATCGCATTATTTGGCTCGTATCAAAGTTTCGGTGGATAGGTTCTTCCACCTATTCCCGCGTAGAATATGGCAACAACATCCTTTCCGTCGCTGCATATCTCCTCGACAAGTTGCGGGCCGGCGTCAATGTCCCCGATCTTATTGAGCACGTAAATCACGTACTACCGCCTCCACAGTTCGCTAAGAAAACGTGGACATTTTCGCTCCTCGACGTTTTGGCCGGCACCGAACGGGACCGTACTCGACTGGCGCAGGCCAACCTTCGCAGAATTCTGAAATTTGGTGTCAAGGCAGTCGATGCCGTAAGCGACAAACCGCTGCGCGACGGAACGCAATGTCACTGGGGAACCACCGGTCTGAAGCATAACCGCGATGGTTCGTTTTCGTGGAAGCACCCGAATTGCACGGCTGCGAACAAATGCTGCAATGTTGACGGTTTCTTCATCGAGAACCGCGAACTGTTCAATCAAATTAAATCGGCTATCGATGCCCTAAATCCTGACGAGCGCACGGATCAGCTTCAAGCATTTTCGGAAGTGATCGGACGGGCACTCATCGATCCCACGACCCTCCTAAATTACAAAACTGGCTGTAAGTTGCTCGCCGACGCAATTATTTCCGTAGACAGCAAGGACTATCGTAGTTTCGCCACGCAAAACTACAAAGAGAGCCAGGTACTGACGCCAGTGCTTGGTCAAGCGTGTTATTATGTGCCGAACAATCCGGAACATTTTGTTAAGATTCAAATTTCTGAAGGCGTCGTGGTAGACGACGGGAGTGCTTCATCCGAGACAGGTTCTTGCGGCACTTCCAAGCCGGCTTAGGGACTGTAAAACTTGTTGAAGTTTTGTCATCTTGGCTTGATTGTGTAGTTCCATTCACCGTGAAATGGATGTCGAACAAGTCGCACCCCTTCCAGTTGTTCGTCGGGCACTGCGATTCCATTGGGATATTTATTTCCGCTCGGCAAGCGGAAGCTACTTCTTCCCCGCAATCAGCGTATCCAACTCTTCCTTCAGCCTCGGCAGAATCTCATCGTAGGTGAACGCGCCGAGCGTTGCTTCGCCGCGCTTTAGGTTGACGTACTTTGGCCCGCACCAGAGGCCGAGGTCGGTCATGTCGGTCTCGCCGGGGCCGTTCACGCGACAGCCCATGACGGCGATGGAAATAGCATGATCGGCCGCATAGCGCGTTGCCTCGCGGACCTTCACGGCTAGATCGACGAAGGCCGAATTCTCCACCCGCGAACAGCTGGGACACGAGATGATGTTCAGCCCTTCCGCCCCTTCGGCTGCCATGCCGACGAAACGCCCGGCGGCGATGTCGTTGAGAATTTTCCGCCCTGCGGCAATTTCTTGCTGCTTGTCGAATGCCGGCACGGTGAGCGAAACGCGGATCGTGTCGCCGATCCCGGCTCCGATGAGCAGTTCAAAGGCCCGTTGCGTTTTCAAAACGCCCTCGGGCGGCATTCCGGCCTCGGTCACGCCGAGGTGCAGCGGCACGTCGGGCCGCTTGGCGGCGAAGGTCCGATTGGCCTCGACGACGGCGGCCGGATCGGAGTTCTTCAACGAGACCACATAGCGCGTAAAGCCAAGCTTATCGAGCAGTTCGCAATGCTCCAGCGCGCTATCGATCATGGGATTGATGCGATCTTCCTTGGGATACTTTTCCCGCTGGGCCGGATCGAGCGAGCCGCAGTTCACGCCGACGCGCATCGCACAGTCGTTCGCCCCTGCCGTATCGACGAGGAACTTCACCTTGTCCTGCCACGGCTTCGATCGTTCGTGATGGTAGAGATGGCCCGGATTGTAGCGAATCTTATCCACAACCGGGGCGATGTCGGCGGCCAAGCGGTAGTTCTCTTGCAAGTCGCAAGAGAGATTGGCCTCGGTCCGTTTGCGAATCTCGGCCAGGGCCTCGGCGTCGGCCTTGGTATCGACGGCAACGCGGATGATATCGGCACCGGCTTCCACCAGATGCTCGATCTGCGCGACGGTCGTTTCCACGTCGGAGGTCTTCGTCGCGCACATGCTTTGGATGGCGATGGGATTGCCGGCTCCGACCGTGAGCGAGCCGATGCGGACGGAACGAGTGGGGTTACGCGTGGCCTGGGGCATGAAATGTTCTTTCCAAGGAAATACAAGTAAAAGATCGCGCGTTCACCGCCTCGCCTCGGGCGGGAGCAAGTTCATCGCGCAAGCGTGCGAGCCAAACAAATAGATGCCAAACAAATAGATATCGTCGGGCTGAAATGCTGCAACCAGCCGTCGATTTGCAGTTTGGAGCAAGTCTTCTTCGGTTGCGCTCATCGTTTGTTTCAAGCTCAAATTTGGAACGATTGAAATCCGGCGATCATTTTCCGCAAAACTATTTTAATCGATTCTAGCTGGGAGTCTACCGCAAAGGTCGGGAGACCGGCAAAGTCCAGATTTTGTGGTGCAGGCGGTCCGGCTGCCCCATTCCGTGCGGGCGAGACGACTGCCCGAATGAATGCGGGCGAGACGCCTTTACCACAATTTCGGCAACGGCACTCGGAGCGTGCCTGATACTTTGCAAGAATCAAATTAGAGAACCATAGCCGACTTTGCCGATAAAGTTGACATTAACGATTGTGGTGCGGTCTTGAAATCGCTGTAACTCATTACATCAAAGCATGTTGTGTAGATTTGCCTTGTTCGGATGCCTTCTGTTCTCCGGTTGTGCCATGCTGCCGGAAGTCGTGCATCAACCGACATTGCACAACCCATTTCCCCAGCTTTCCAAAGTTGCCGTAGCCCCCTTCTTTAACCTCAGCCACGAATCGACGCTCGATGGTCGGAAAATTGCCCAGGCATACGCGGCCGAGCTTTCCGAAGTGCCCGGCTTTGAGGTCGTTTCCGTCCCGGCCGTCGATCAGGCAATTCACGAACATGGTTTGAACCTGGAAAACTCGACCGACGCTCGACGACTGGCCCAAATCCTGGGCGTGGATGCCGTCGTGGTCGGGGCGGTCACCGAATATACGCCTTACTATCCGCCACGATTGACCTTAAAAGCCGAGTGGTACGCTGCGAATCCGAATTTCCATCCGATCCCGGCCGGCTACGGTTTGCCTTGGGGTACTCCGGGCGAAAAGGATATTCCTGGGCCGCTGGTCTTTCAAGCGGAACTCGCCTTGGCGAAAGAACAACTCAATACGCAAACTCCGCCTTATCAGAAAATGCCGCCAAAGCCGCCCGGCAGGATGACGCCTGGCGGAGCGGAAGGAATGCTGCCCACCGATTCCGGCCATCCCATGAAGCACGGTAGCGATGGCGGTGCCCACGAAGTTCGCACTATTTCGCACGAAACGTCCGAGGCGGCACAACCGTCCGTGCAGCCGGCGACTTTAGCATCTGGCGAAGTTGGTCCGGATCTTCCGGCAAATTGGCCCGATCCGCACGGTTTTGTCCCACGTCCGCCGAGCGCGCATCCGGATGTTGGCGTGCCCAGCGATGCGCCGGTGCTCGAGCACATGAAGAGCTATCGGGGCAACGACGCGGAATTTACGACGGCCCTGGAAGGCTATTACTACTCGCGCGACGATGCGCGTTTGGGGGGATGGCAGAATTATTTACAACGCAGCGACGACTTTATGCGGTTCTGCTGCCACATGCACATTTGGGAAATGCTCAGTGCGCGTGGAGGGGCTGGAGAAACGCGAGTGTTGTGGCGGTGGTCGCCCATCCGATAAGAGGAACGTTGACACGCCACGAAAGGCTCGCAGCAAGGAAAGCTGTACCGTTGGTAACGACGGTTATTCAGGGGAGGATTGGAGCGGCAATGAGTCAAGACATAAATGTGTTGGCCCTGGTCAAGGGGGAGGAACGCTATGTTTTTCTATACGACGACGCCAGTCGGGCGGAGACGTTGCGGACCTTGGGCCGCTATGCCTCGAACCCCGAGTTGAGCTTCACCTGGTACGATGCGGCCGTGCTGAGCCAGAAGATTCGCCAGGAAAGCCAACGCTATCGACCGACCGCGCGCTTCGACGTCCCGATGACGAGCGACTCGGAAGACGCAGCGTAGCGGGAAGTTGGGTTCGGGGTTCAGGAAGCAACCCTACCGGCGACCAGAATCCTAAAACCAGAACCCTTAACCGTGAACCCTCGCATGCGTACCGCGATCGACCGCTTTTTGCAATATCTGACCGTGGAGCGGAATGCTTCCGCCTACACGATTAAAAGCTATCGCGAAGACCTCGTGGCCTTGGCCGATTATTTGACGGAAGGTGCCGGAGGGACTTGCCCAAAGCCGGAAGCCATTCATATTCTCGAATTGCGCGGCTATGTGGCGGCAATGCACGAGGCCGGCTATGCAAAGACCTCCATCGCGCGGCGATTGGCTTCGCTGCGGAGCTTTTACAAGTTTGGTCAGCGCGAGGGATGGACCAAAAGCAACCCGGCCAAGCCGCTCCGCAATCCGCGCAAGGGCCGTTCGCTGCCGCACTTCCTTTCCGCAGAAGACATTGGCCGCTTGCTCGTCGCCCCGTCGGCCAAAACTACAATGGGCCTCCGCGACCGCGCGATCCTGGAAACCATCTACTCCGCCGGACTCCGTGTGAGCGAGGCCGTAGGGCTAAATCGCGGCGATCTCGACATCGCCGCGGGCATCTTGCGAATCCGGGGCAAGGGCCGCAAAGAGCGGCTGGCCCCCGTCGGTTCCTATGCGGCCAAGGCGATTGAAAGCTATTTGGCCAAAGCCCGCTTGAATCCCAGCGTGCCGGCCGGTCCGTCGGCACCGGTCTTCCTGAACAAGTTCGGTCGCCGCCTTACGACCCGTAGCGTGGCGCGGATGTTGGAGAAGCACTTGCAGATCACGTCGCTCGACACGCGGACGACGCCGCACTCGCTGCGGCACAGCTTTGCCACGCACCTCTTGGACCGAGGTGCCGATATCCGCAGCGTGCAGGAGTTGCTGGGGCACAAGAGTCTGGTGACGACGCAAATTTATACGCATGTGAGTACGTCGGCACTGCGCGAAGTCTACGAGAAGGCCCACCCCAGGGCGAAGTAGGCAAAAATAACCAACCGCCAAATCCCAACGACTGTTTCTTCCTAGTCGTCGGTCATTTTATTTCGACTGTACGTCCCAATTCACTACGACGGCCGGGCCACCTTCGGGCACCGTGACCTTTAGCCCGCTGGTCGCGGCACTGCCGTACTTATCCGCCACGGCACTCTTGCCTTGACGGTGTTCGTCGGGAGATTCGAGCCAGCAGCGAATGGCCACGCCATATTCGCCCGGCATGAGTCCCTTGGAATCGGAACACTGGGCCTCGAAGGTGCCGTCGTCGTTGATCACGGCCGTGGCGGGCAAGGCGGGACGATTGTTCGCCGACTTGAGCGGTCCAAAGAAGAGCGTTCCCTTTTTGGGCCATTTTCCTCCGTCCCGCGTCAGCTTGCCGCTCATCGGCACCAAGCCCTTAAAGGTTCGATCGCAGCCGGTCAGGGCGAGACTTCCAACGAGAGCTAAAACGAGGGCCGCAGCGGCCGTGCGGCGGGCAATATCGGATTGGACTTCTGCTTGCATGATAAGTGGTTCAAGGAAACGCGGGCTCGTCGATGGTCGATAAAGGAAAATTGTGATGGGACCTCGCCACCAAAAACATGGCGCTAGTCGGGCGGGATTGCGACCTCGCCGCCCCCCTTGGTGCCCAGCCAGTTGAACAGTTGGTAATCGATCGCCACATTGATTGCATGAACGCTGGCATCGGCCATCACCATGTTGCACGACGAAGGATGCGAGCTCTTGAATCCGTCGCAGGTGTCCGCATCGTTTGTACTGTGGAACAAATTGGGATCGTTCGCTGCGGCAAGAGGACACGAGCCGCTCAAATTGACGTCGAGGAGTATGCTCGTCACGCCGCACGAGCCGTTGAGGTAGTACAGCGAGGAATGCGCCGTTCGGTCGGGTAGGGTTTCGCCCCCGAGGAACGTGTGGCTGCTCCCGTCGGTGATTTCGTTCAATTTGCAGCCCCGCGGCGTCTCCGGATCGAAGATGCCCACGAAACGATTCGTGCCGGAAGGTGTCTTATAGTCGGTCGTTTGGCAACAATAGCATTTGTTGTACGGCGCCGGTTTCTGCGTAAAGCTGCAGGCCGCGCAGTTCGGAGAACAATTGTGTATCGGGACCGGGCCCCAACAGCCGACGTAGCAGGTCGTCATCGCGGTGGTCGGATCCTGATAATTGTTGCAGCGATTATCTTGGATCGGCTTGCCCGTCCAAGAGGGGCAAATGAAATCCTTAACGATCGTAGTTGCCAATTTCGCATTGCCCGCGTCGGCGGGCTTCAACTTGAAATCGAATTGCTTGAAGATCGAGTTGTATTCCATAAAGGGAAAGGCGGCAATCCATTGATTGTACGGCAAGGATCCCTTGCCGGCGGTCGTCAAATCCTTGCTGCTACCCGCAGGGAAAGTTCCTATGGAGCTGACGTAGGCGAGTTGCGCCAGGCAGATTTGTTTCATGCGATTGACGCATTCGGCGCGGCGGCCAGCCTCCCGTGCCGCATTGATGGCCGGCAGGAGCAGGCCGATGAGGATGCCGATGATCGCAATCACGACCAGAAGTTCCACTAGAGTAAAAGCGGATTGTCGCTTGCGTTTCATAGCTGGTACCCCACCAATTGTAAGCCCTGAAAGAGGGCGGCCTCGAACCGGCGACTTTGCGCCGCAGAATCGACTTTGCGCAGCAGAATCGGGAAAAGTAACTAGATTGTACATCGGCAGACGCCCCTTTGACAATGTCTACAAAAGAACAAAGGCATCACCCGAATGATGGATGCTAGGCGATCATTTCCTTGGTCGTGCCGGGACTGGTGATTTCGATTACGCCTGCCCAGGCACACATGCACTTGCTGGTGCTGTTCAGGGCGGGCATTTTGCGCAGCATGACGGTGGGCGATCCGGGCACCCAGGGGGCGGGGGTCACCGG
This sequence comes from Planctomycetota bacterium, assembly GCA_025353625.1. Taxonomy (GTDB): domain Bacteria; phylum Planctomycetota; class Planctomycetia; order Pirellulales; family Thermoguttaceae; genus JANXQG01. The sequence continues at coordinate 7,967 of JANXOJ010000229.1, forward strand.
AATACAGGGCATCGGCGTGAGAACGCCCAGGGCGGCGGCCGTGGCGGCGGCGACCATCGGATTGGCCAGCGATTGGCACATGCCGAAGGGCATGATGTTGGCCAGCGGGATGTGGTCCATGATGTTGGCCGCCGGCTTCGATTCGGCCAGGACGGTGGGGACGATTACGATCAGGCTCGACGGGGCCATGCCAAAACTGCATTTCAGCATCGCACTCATAGCTACTTCTTGGGCCACGACGATTTTCCTTTCAAGCTCGAAATCAAGCGGTGGGCTGGCTTTCCGCTAAAACCTTGCCTTGCAACAAGAAACCTCGATACCGACCTGCCGTTTGCGCGGGATCGCCTTGCGACGCGGCAATTAGCAGTGCCGCCATGACCCCCTGGGCCGTCAACCCGTCGTTGGGCGGAACGGCTTCCAGGCCCTCGGGAGCAAGGCTGCCCTCGCTCCAGAAAGCAGCCAAGGCGAGGAAGCTGGCCGGGCCTTCATATTTGGCGGCAGCCGCAGCGGTCTCCGCGATGCGGCGATTTTTCTCGTTCGGCTCGGCCGACCATTGCCGTGCGCTGCGCAACGCGCTCATTTGCGGCGGGGGAAGGCGGTCGCTGGCGACCGATTCCAGACACTGACAACCCCAGGCCACGGCGACCGGTTTGGGAAGCAAAAAGGCCAAGAACCGCACGGCATCGGCAAACAATTCGCCTTGGATGAGCCGATCGAGATAGTTGACTGGCCGCTGGCGGTCCTCGATCAGGGCCACGGCTTCGGGGCTTAGGTCGAGTTGCCGGGCGTAATCGTGCGCCGTTTTTACGACCGGGATCGACGCATCGATCTCGGTCGCCTTTGCCGGCAAAGGTTCGCCTTGCACCAACACCGAGAAGATCGACTGTCCGGCCGCGATTTGATCGCCGCTGTGGATTTGAGCGTCGGCGATCTTCTCGCCGTTGAGCAGCGTGCCGAGGTTGCCGCTTCGATCGCGAATGTGGCAGTGTTGTGCGCCAAAATCGACGACGAAGTGAATCTCCGCGAGCGTGGCGTCGCCGGGAATGCTGTGGTCGGCCCAGCGCGTGCGCCCCACATGCGCAACCTGACCGTTGGGCACGACTATCTTCATGCCCGCTGCCGGCCCGCTGGTGGCTTGCAATATCACAGCCATAACATTTGTTCTCCCGGCCCCCTTTTCATCTCGCCCAGCGAAATGAGTACGCTCAATTGATCTGGATGATTCCGCCCTTCAGCGTCAAGGTTGCGTCGCCGCCGACCTCGGTCATGGGACTCTTGACTCCGACCTTTGCATCCCCTGCGATGGCAATCTCCGGGGCCTTGATCGTGATCTTGGCCGGTTCTAGCTTGATGCTGCTGCCGCCGACTTTTAGTTCAATGGAGGTGCCGGCCTCAATCGTACATTTGCCGGCGGTAACCTTGACGGACAGATTGCCTTGCGTAACGGTCAGCGCGTCGTTGCCGGCGTCGATCTTTACCTCGCGGTTTCCCTTGCTTACCGTATGCGTATCGTTTCCCTTGCTGACGGTGACTTCACGATTGCCTTCGGTAACGGTGTGGGCGTCGTTGCCTTTGTCGACGAGGACGGCGCGGTTTCCCTTCGATACCTCCAGCTTTTCGTTGCCCTCTTTGACGGTAATGGTGCGGTTCTTCCAGA
>JANXOJ010000271.1 GCA_025353625.1 Planctomycetota bacterium
CTTTCCGCGAGCAAGTAGTCGATATCGCGAATCTCTAGGACCAATTTTGCCGTCCGGGAGTCTTCGGCCGCCGCCTTCAGGAAATAGCTCCCTGCCCGAGCGCGCAAATTTTTTGCCTTGCCGATATAAATCACGCGGCCCGCGTTGTCCTTCATGAGGTAGACGCCGGGCGACTTAGGGAAATCGCGCACTTTCCTAGCAGCATAGGAGTTGTCTTGCGGTTCGGCGGGAAAGGACATTTCAGGCATAGTAATAGCGCAGAGAATGTAGGCGACCTATCCATTATAGGGCCTAAGCGATTGAGGAAGGAATGACAGAAAAATGAACGATAAGAAATGTAGGCGGCCTACAAGCCATTTCCGCACCTTCTTTTCCCGCAGCACGTTTTTGTCAAAATCTCAGCATTCCTTTTTCAGACCCGTAAACTTGCAAGTATTCCTTCACGCGGAGTTTTCGAGCGGTGTTCTCGCTACTCATATATCGAATCAGTCCGAAAATAGGCCGTTCAGGCCCCCAAGGTCGATCGTACCGCCCCAAAATCCAAAAAATCCCCGAATAGGAATTGGGGTCTTGCCCATCGATGGCGTAGCGATTGTTCAACTCGATCAAATTGTCGAGAGCAATTTGCGGTGAGGGCGACCATTCGAGGATTTTCTTTCCCCAAAGCATCCGCAAGTAGTTATGAATTCGTCCTTCGCGGAGAAGTTGCCTTTGTGCCGCATTCCAAAGCGGATCGTGCGTTGCTGCCGCCGCGAACCGATCGAGCGTGTAGAGACTCGGCCGCTTATCGCCGGCATGCTTGGACAATGTCGTTTGTGCCCAATCGGGCAGCGACTCGTAGCGATCGAAGTCTTCGCGAAACGTGCAGCCGTTGAAGCCGACTTCCCGCCAGGTGACGATCTCATCGAGGAAGCTTTCCGCCGCCGCACGCATGCCCCACCAACCTTCGCGGCAGCCGGTAGCCTTTTCGGCCAGTGCCGCCGGAGTCCACGATTCGTGGACGATCAGGTCGTGCAAGATCTCGTGGACGGAAATGTGGCCGAAGTGCAGGTAGGCCGAAAGGCCGCTCGCGCCTGCCGTCTCGGGCTGGTTGCGATCCTCACCGTAGCGAGCCAGCTTGGTTTGCAAGAATCGCTTCCACGCTTTCTCAGCCGCAACACTCCCGCCCTTCTCCTCGACCGCGCCAATTGAACGATCGATCGGTAACGCGGACAAATCGACCTTACCGTTTTTAAGGTCGTCCGCATCGATTGCCGGCCATCGCCGCGAAATCTCCCCAGGCAACGATTCCAATCGAGGCAGTTTTTTGCGGGCCAGCGGGTTGGCGGCCGGGGTATCAAAGATATGCTCGCGCAGCGTCTTTTGCAGGAATCGGCGGAAGCCGGCTGCCGTGGGAAAGGCTCGGTCGGCGGCACGCATTGGCAGGAGGCCATTGCCGTCAACCTTTTCCAGACGAACGTTGCAGTGCGGGTTGCAGTGCGGTTCGATGGCGGCTATGGCCGGCAACGCAATCGGAAAGTCGTCCATTACGATCGCACACGCCTGCTTGGACAACGCGGCAAAGAGTTCGCCGGACTCGCCCGGCTGGGACTCCATGAATGGATAATAGAGTGCGGCATGGCCGGCCAGTTGCCGGGCGTTGTCGGTCATTCCCTCGAGCGTGAAGCGGTGGAATCGGTCGCAATCCCAACGTCCTCCGCAGGCCAAGACTTCGACGACGACGAGCGGACGCTTCAATTCCGCGGCCCAATCGGCCGCGCGTTGCAGCGCAAAGTTCCAATGCACCCGCCGCGCGGCGGTCATCCAATAGACGACGAATGCACCCGATGGATTGACGGGGCAATCGCGGGCAAGTTGAAGGCGAAGCGGCGAAAATCCAGAGTCGTCGCGATCCATGAGGAGCATCGGTTACTAACGGGCAAGAATGACAATCGTTGACCGTCGTTCAATCGAAATCGGCCAAGTCGAAAGGTTATTCGACTTGGCCGCGATGTTGGATTCTTGGTTATTAAAGTTTTTAGGCGACGTGCCGCAGTTTGGTGATCCGCCCGATCGGCACCCATTCGACGACGAAGATATTCCCCTCGGGATCGAATGCCGCATGGTGCGGGTGGACGAATCGGCCCGGCTGCCAGAGTTGCGGCTTGTCGCGGAGGAGGCCGGGCGAGCCTTGTACGAGCTTGGTCCATTCCGGGTCGTAGCCCAGATGGACGATCGGCTTGTTGTCCTTGTCCAACAACGAAACGCGGCAATGCAAGTCGGGCACGACCATCGTTTCGCCGCGAATGCTGAAATAGCATGGGTGCGGCAGGCCCGGGGTGAAGGAGATATGCTTACCGTCGGCGGTGAAGTACTGCAAGCGCGAGTTGGCGCGATCGGCGACCACCAGCGAAGGCGTCCGGCCGGGTCGATCGTCCCACCAGAGTCCGTGCGGGCAACTCAGCTTGCCGGCTTCCTTGCCCGGGCCGCCCCAGGTGCGAACCCACTTCGCGTCCTTGTCGTATTGGCTGATGTAGCTCGACCCGTAGCCATCGCCAACATAAAATCCGCCGTCGGGGGCAAAGGCGATATTGGTCGGCTTGTAAGCAACGCCCTTTTTATAAATGCCCGCTTCTTCCGGCACGCCTTTGGTCCAGACGATGTGACCTTCGAGCGAGACCTTGGCGAAGCGATTGTTGTGGATGTCGCAGACGTAGAGGAATTCTTCCTTGCCTTCTTTTCGGATCGCCAGGCCGTGGCCGCCGCGGTGGAACTCCTTGCCGAAGGAGCGGACGAACTTGCCCTCCTTGTCGAAGACGGCGATGGCATCCATCGGGTCTTTCGCGCCCGACTGGTGCGTGAAGTAGATCAAGCCGGCTTCGTCGAAGACAACGCCGTGGGTGTCGCCCCAGTGGATGTGCGAAGGGAGCGTGCCCCAGTTGTGAGTTGCTTCATACGTGTGGGCACCGCTGCCGAGGATTGGCAAGCGGCTGCCCGACTTATCGGCAGCGCGAACGAACGAGGCATCGAGCGCAACGGCTGCGGTTGTAGCGGCTGCCGCAGCGACGAACTCGCGGCGGGTAACGCCTTTTTCGGATTGTGGCTTCTTGGATACGGTCACGGTAACGGTCTCCAGGGGTAAGGTTGTATGCCTACTATCGTATACGCTTTTTCCGCCGTGGCAAGCCAAGTGGATTTTAGCCGTTCGCCCGCACAAAGGCCATGCGAAGTTGGTAAAGCATCGCCTCTATCTCCTGACTTTCGTCGGGCGTGCGGTTGCCTTCGGTCTTTTGTTGCAAAATTTCCAGGGTATCGATGGCATGCTTGGCAAGCGGCCGATTCACTTCGGCCTTATTGCTGACGGGATGCGGCACGAGCCCGAGCGATACCAAAGCTTGGGCGTAGAGCGAATTGGCCAAATAATGCAGGCCGGGCGGTGGAAGCTGAAGATCATCCGGGGATTCCGGCGTCTCGGCCGCACTGCGTTCCCGGTCTACTTGGGTCTTCCAGTCTTCGTCGACGATGATCTTTTTTTCGGGAGAAGGTTCGGGCATGGTTTGGTCCTAGTTAGCCCGTCCTGCCGGGACGGACCATGGTGCATGGAATCGCGTGAAGGATTCCCGTTTTCTCGTTCGGTTGGACGCAACGATTCCTCTCGGTAGGAGGAACCTACTTCGCTTCGCCGACTGCCTGGCGGTGCTGTATCGCCGCACCGATAAAGCCGGCGAACAACGGCTGCGGCCGCGTCGGCTGCGTCTTAAATTCTGGATGGTATTGTACGGCCACGAACCAGGGGTGACTCGGAATCTCCACAACTTCAACCAGCGAGCCGTCCGGGTTCAAGCCCGTCGCGGACATGCCGTTGGATTCAAACTGATTGCGGTAGGCGTTGTTGAATTCATAACGGTGACGGTGCCGCTCGGAAATCACTTCGCGACCGTAGCACTGTGCCGACTTGCTGCCGGGCCGCAGGTGTGCCGGTTGTGCCCCCAGGCGCATCGTGCCCCCTTTTTCGCTCACTCCTTTTTGCTCTTCCAAAAGGCAGATCACCGGATGGGGATTGTCCTTGTCAAATTCGGTGGAGTTGGCCTTGTCGAGCTTGAGAACGTTGCGGGCATACTCGACCACGGCACACTGCATCCCTAAGCAGATGCCGAAGAATGGGATGCCGCGTTCGCGGACGAAGCGGACCGCCTCGACCTTGCCCTCGATGCCGCGATCGCCAAACCCGCCGGGCACGAGGACGCCATCGACGCCAGCCAAGAGCCGCTCGGCCCCTTCGCGCTCGATCGCTTCACTGTGGATGCGGAGGGTGCGAACCTGGGCGCGGTGGGCGACACCGGCATGATCGAGCGCCTCATAAATCGACTTGTAAGCGTCGCGATGTTCGGCATACTTGCCGACGACGGCGATCGTCACTTCATGCTTGGGATTGCGGAGCCGATCGAGCAGGTCGTGCCATTTGTCGAGGTTCAAGTCGCCGGCGACGAGCCCCAGCTTCTTCACAATGAGCGCGTCCAAGCCGTGGTCGACGAGACTTAACGGCACTTCGTAGATCGAGAAGTCCTT
>JANXOJ010000286.1 GCA_025353625.1 Planctomycetota bacterium
ATGGCGAGTGCCCTTCGACAATCGCACGGCCTTGGGAATCAATACCGTCGAACGAATTCGCCTTGCGATATTCCTGTAGTAGATCGCCGACCGTCCCCTGATGTGCCGCCGGCTTGTCCTGCCAGCGCATTGTGATGCGAGTTGCGTCCGGACTGACCAGCAGGCAGTCGCCGTCGACCCGATAGAGCTTCGCATCCGTTTCGTAGCTTTTCAACGTCTTGAAGTAGGGTATGCGAATTCGATAGTAGGCCGGTGGCGCGTGAAACTTAGCCGCGATCGTCACGGTTGCCTCGTCTTGGCCGCAGGTCATCTTCGCGGTGATGGGCCCGAACTCCGTCGGCGCGTCGTCGAACGAAATCACGTCCCCGGGCCGCGTCCACGCCGGCGAAAGGCAATGAAAAAGCCATAGCTCCCGCTTGTTCGGTTCCAGCCCGCACTTGCCGCCATATTCCAGGAGCACCAGATCGCGAATGAGCGTACCGAGTTTGGCTGACGCCCAGGCGTGCGGCGACGGACAGCCCGGATCAACCTGCCGATCGGTCCAGGGGCGGACGAGGTTCTCGAAGCCTTCATACGTAGGGCCGGCGTGCAGCAGCACATGATAGAAGTCCTTGAGTGCTGTGTACGAATCGCCCATCGCCATGTATTGCTCGATCTGGTTTGCCGTAATGTACTGATGCAGGTGCATGCCGTGGCGGTACGTCATAATGCCCTCTGCATAACTTTTGCGAACGTGATCGACAGTCCCCCGAACGCGCGGGTCTTCCGGCGCAAGGATCTCGGCCGGATAAGCCAGCAGCATGTTTTCCCAATCGCACTCCGTCTCATATTCCTGAAAGCCGCGACGGGCCTTTTTCCCCGTAATGTACGAATACAAACCGGGCGGGACGTATCCATCTGGCTTGGCAGACGCCGCAATTCCCTTGAGAATATTGGCTTCGAACCGCTGTTCGAGCTTCGTCCATTCGTCCGCCTCGCTGGTGCGTCCGAGGAAACTTGCCAAGCGGATCGCGCCACGCAGCCCCAACAGCGACCAGTAGTTGTTGCTTGCGTAATGCCCGTCGATCATCTCGTTGTCGTAGGGATAGGTCGGCGGCATGAGGCCGTAGGGGTCGGTTCGCGTACTCTCGTCGATATAGGCCACGGCTTTCGCAACGCTGGGAAAAACTTGCTCGCCCAAGGTCTTGTCCTGCGTGAATAGGACTGTCGCCGTCGCAATGTACAGCACATGGCCGTGGCCGGCCGGAGGGCACGGGAACTTGGTCTCATTCCAAAAATCGTGGTACAGACCGCTAGCCAGTTGCCGGCGAAGTGCGTTGTCGATGACGCCCTCACGGGAAAACTTTGCGTGCCCAGTGAGCAGATAGAGCAGCCCTTCCTCAACCGCCCCTGTAGGACAAAAGATCGGATAGGGAAGGCCGTCGGTCTGCATTCGATGGCCATTGTCGACGCGCGTAGCCAGGAGTACGTGAACCAAGCTAGCCCGCATCGCTTCCTCGACGCACTTCTCTGGGAACGAGAACTTGGCGCCGGAAGTAAGCAGATCTCGCCACCAGGCAACCGTTAAGGCACGGGAGGTCGTGTAGTCGGCCTTTTCAAGCTTCGCCAGGTAGCCGGCGTCGGCGGTAGGCACTCGCGGCATTTTGAAGCTGGCGGTAAAAGTCTCGCCCGGCTGCAATTCCCGTCGATAACTCGCGAGGCAACATTCCGAACGCTCGTTGATCGCATATCGGCCTCCAACAAACGAATCCTTGTAGCCGACCCCCGGCACCGACTCACGCTGGGCACCGGCCGAGAAGCAGTAGGCGAGCTTGCCGTCCCGACGCGCGGCGGTGTCGCTCATCTCGTATTTCCAGGCCGTGGAAAAGCCGCTTCCACCGAAACGGTAGTCGCCGCCGTTATGCCGCAAGGCCGCCGTAAAGCGACCGGACTGCGGTTGGCTGCCGGCGTTTTTCATGTGGATTTGCACGAAGTTCACCGTATTGTCGATGCCGGCGCCTTCCAGCGGCGCGGCGAAGTACTCAATCTCATAAGCGATGTCGGCCACGCGCCATGCGTATTGCACGACCGGAATCCAGCCTTCAAGAAACCGCTTGCCGCGCGCCAATAGCGGCCGATCATGGGGCCCATAGAAGAAGCAGAGTTCTGCGTTTTTCGTGAATACCGCGCCGTCGAAGGTAATCTGTGTCACATCAGGCTGAAACGGCATTCCGATCACTGTGGTCGACTTCGCGAGATAGCACCACGGCTCGTCCGCCTTGTCAGTCGCCGGGTCGAGCATTTTGACCGGACGCGACAGTTCCAAGTCAGCTATGTCTGCCCGGAAGGACGGAATCGACGGCGCGGGCAATTCGGTCGAGCCGAAGCCGTCGTGCGAAGCTCGCATCCCCGACGGCACACTGCTAGGCGTTGGATCGCCTTTCGTCGCCACGTCCCTGTCAACATGTACGTGGATGCCGCGAACCAGCAACACGACTCCAATCACCAGCGTGGCAGCCACGCCCGTGCAAAGTAGCATGAACGTCCACATTG
>JANXOJ010000356.1 GCA_025353625.1 Planctomycetota bacterium
CCTGGCCGACACCGGACGGCTTGCGCCGTACCGCTTCAATGCCATCGGACGGCAATTGGAAATGGGAAATGGGAGCAGAAGGGCGCAAAGTGCAATCGAGCCGACGCCGCAGGAGAACTGGCAGTTCTCTTGATCCAATTGACGCTCGTGCAAGCAACCGTCACAATACAACACCGTATCGAGCGTTATCGTTCTGCGGTATCGGCACTGGCCGCCAGTCGGCGGCGCCAAACCGTTGCGTTGTAATTTGGCGGCTCCTCCATGCAATCTTTCCCAAAAATCTTCCGCGTTCGCCAGACCTTCCCCCGGCGACGGCTGGTGGATGTTGCCGCTGAGGTCCATACACAGCTTGCACGGTTGAAGTTGGAAGGGAGCATTTGCCCCGGCCAAAGCATTGCCATCACCGCCGGAAGCCGCGGCATAGCCAACATCGCGAGTATCCTTCGAGCGGCAGTCGAGCATCTGCAAATCCTGGGTGCGAAGCCATTCATCGTGCCGGCGATGGGCAGCCACGGCGGCGGCACGGCCGACGGGCAACGGCAAGTGCTGAACTCCTATAACATCACCGAAGCGTTCTGTGGTTGCCCCATTCGGTCGAGCATGGAAACCACGATCGTCGGCCGCGCGGCCGAAGGTTTTCCCATCCATATCGACCGTTTGGCGTGCGAGGCCGATAGCGTTTTGATCTGTGGGCGCGTCAAGCCGCATACATCGTTCTGCGGCGAATTCCAGAGCGGCCTGATGAAGATGCTTTTGATCGGCATGGGCAAGTGCGAAGGGGCGAATATCTATCACCGAGCGAGCGAAGATCATAGCTTCGACCAAATCGTCCGTAGCGTTGCCCCGCTGGTGCTGGAAAAGTGCCGCGTGTTGGCGGGGTTGGCAATTGTCGAAAACGCTTACGATGAAACCGCCTCGATCGAAGCCGTCGCACCGCAACAGTTCGCAAGTCGCGAGCCACAATTGCTCGCCATCGCGCGAGAGTGGATGCCGCGGCTGCCGTTCGATGCCATCGATGTGCTCGTGATTGACCGCATCGGCAAGAACATCAGCGGCTCGGGCTACGATCCCAACATCGTTGGCCGTAAGTTCGACGACCACAAGGCCGTTGGGACGGAAATGCCAAAGGTGAAACGTGTCTGCGTCCGCGGCCTTACGCCCGAGTCGCACGGCAACGCCATCGGCCTGGGCATGGCCGAGTTCTGCCGCACGCAACTGGTTCGCGCGATGGACCCCAAAATCACGCGGCTCAACACGCTCGTCAGCGGACACCTGCCCGCCGGCATGATACCGCTGGACTACGAGACGGATCGCGAGATGTTGATGGCGGCGATGAGTACCATTGGGCTGGTGGAACCGCACAACGCTCGACTGTTATGGATAGCCAATACGCTCGAATTGGCCGAGGTGGAATGTTCCGCCGCATATTTGGAAGCCGCGCGAGAGCGGAGCGACTTGGAGATTGTTATTGAGCCTCGCGATCTACGTTTTGACGCGAAAGGGAATCTGGCCGAGAGTATGTCATGGAAATAAAGGAGACGCGACTATAAACGGGGATGCTACGTGGGGCAGGTTTGTAACCTGTCTAGCTACGATTGCGACGCGACCATAACCCGTCTCAAATGGTCTGCGTTCCACGGCAGGTTGAAAACCGGCCCCACGAGGACTGTCGGCGAGCGCGACTAAATTGGCCCGAAGCGCGGTCCGTTCGACATACTGCGGGACGAAACTACTACTTTCCACTCATAAAAAGCATCAGCAAACTCATGGCGTTGAACGTCGTGTGCAGCACCAGGGACGGGGCCAGACGGTGCGTCCGTTGAAAGAGCGTGCCCAACACCAGGGCGAAAAGAAACAGCGGCACGGGGTCGGGGGCTAGGCCCACGCCCGACCATTGGACGATGTGCCCCAGCGATTGATGGACCACGATCAGTGGCGGGGTAATAGCCAGCATCGCGAGTATGCCAAGCAGGCTGTCGTTGCCGAGCGTCTCGGGCTTCCAACCGAAATCGGTAGCTTTTGCCCCGCGAGCAAGCCTCAGAAAGACGATTGTAAGCACCAGCGTTGCGATGTCCGTCGCAACCTGCGCAGCCATCATGGCACTTAAGTAGGCCGGTTGCGGCTGCCCCTTCTCGCCGCGGATGTGCATCAACGCAAACAAGAAAGCGGGCATTACAAGGGGAACCCATGAGAACGGAGCTTGACGCAGCCAAGGATGTTCGCGACGCTTGCGGCTCCATGCCGCCTCAAGCCACCCCTGAAGGATAACTCGGAACAGCAGTTCCTCCGTCAACGGGGCGACGATCAATGCCATGAACGCGGCCAAGGCAATCATGCCTACGTTGCCCGTTTCAAGCAGTTGCTGAGCGGGATGCTCCATGCTTGGCGGCTTATCGGCCACGGCCCGAGCCGCATCCTTGCCCAACACTCCACGCACGGTCAGCATCGCCGCACCCGGCAAGATCAACATGCCCGCGAGGAATACGAGCAACACATCTTCACTTCTCCACGGCACCGGTCGCCGCCGGGCGAAGGCAATAATCGGCGTTCCAGCGTGCCACCGCCGAATTACGCGTCTCCAAATAACAATGCAACTCCACAGGACGACAATAACCATCGCCCATCCCAACTCGTTGCGCAGCGATAGGGCGAGCAGGCTCATGTGCGCGGTTCGTCAC
>JANXOJ010000474.1 GCA_025353625.1 Planctomycetota bacterium
GGGTGGCTGCGCGAAAATTGGCCAATTGACGGGCCGTACTCTCAACGACTGTCAACCCTAAGCACCTCAGACGCGCGCATGGGAAATTAAGAGTGAATCCTTCACAAGCGCGTCGCGCTAATGTGCCGGCTGCCTTGCTTCTTCCCCGGTTTGGCGCGATAATTTTCCTGGAAAGGATTGGTTATGGCATGGTTTGGTCGTAAAGAAGCCGCTTCAGCCTCAGAAAACCTCGCGGCGAGCGGGGCCGATGACGAGCTTGACCGCCGAACGATGGAAATCGGTAGCCGGCTGCTTGCCGCTGCACGAAACCATCGCAAGGGTCTCTTTTCGAGCAGCTTTTGGTCCGATCAACTCGTTGCCTGGACGATGAAGGACGCCGGCTTTCGCACGCAGTTGTTCCGCTTCATCGATGTTTTTCCCATGCTTCGCACGCCCGATCAAGTACACGACTATCTGACCGACTATCTCGGACAGCCGGGCGTCACGTTGCCGATGGGCCTCGATGTTGGCCTTAAGGCTGGGCGGCTGGCCAAGAGTGTGGTGGCCAAAACGGTCGCCGATCGCGTGGAATCAATGGCACGCAGCTTTATTGCCGGAAGCGATGCGACGGAGGCCCTGCCGGTGCTGAAAAAACTTTGGCACCAGGGCGTCGCCTTCAGTATTGATCTGCTGGGCGAGGCGTGTGTGAGCGATGCCGAAGCGGACGTATATCAGCAACGCTATCTCGATCTGCTGGATACCCTGCCGGCTGAAGTAAAGCGTTGGCCGGCCAATCCACGATTGGAAAGCGACCACCTTGGCCCCGTGCCGCGAACGAGCATCTCGATCAAGATCAGCGCATTGTGTGCGCGCACGGACGCCATTGATATCTCGGGTTCGCTCAATGCACTAGCGGCCGCGTTGCAACCGATCTTAAAAAAGGCCGCTGCGCTCGACGTGATGGTCTACTTCGATATGGAGTCGTTCGCCGTCAAAGACCTGACGCTGGCCCTGTTCCGGCGATGTTGCCAGACCATCGACTTTCACGCCGGAATTGCCTTGCAAGCTTACCTTCGCAGTGGGCCGGACGATGCGGCCGCGCTGATTGCGTGGGCTCGCGAGAGCGGCCGTCAGGTGACGGTGCGACTGATCAAGGGGGCCTACTGGGATTATGAGGTCATTCATGCCGAACGGATGGGTTGGCCCGTGCCGGTTTGGACCGATAAACGCAGTACCGACGCCTGCTTCGAGTTCATGGCCAAGCGATTTATCGAGGCGGCTCCGCATCGCGCAGGCCAAGGCGGCGTGAAGTTGGCCCTCGGCTCGCACAACGTCCGCTCGATTGCCTATTGTTTGGCCCTGTTGGAATCGAAGGGTATCTCCGAGTCCGCGATTGAATTTCAAAAACTCTACGGCATGGCCGATCCGCTTCGCGAGGCCCTCGTCGAACGAGGAGTGCGCGTGCGCGAGTACCTGCCGGTCGGCGAGATGATCCCCGGCATGGCCTATCTCGTTCGCCGCTTGCTGGAAAATACGTCGAATCAATCGTGGCTCCGCGCTGGATTTGCGACCGATGCCGCCGACGATATCCTTTTAGCGGCACCCCGTCCTTCCCCCGACGAAACGCCGCAATCGCCGGCGGCTGTTGGCGCGTCGGCTGCGCGCAGGCACCAACTTTCGCCGGCAATCGATGGCTTGGGCGATGGATTACCGATGTTCAACGAGCCATTACGGAACTTTGCGATGGAGCCGCAGCGCGAGCAATTTGCTCGCGCCGTCGCGTCAACGACGATCCCCAAGGTTGCAAAAATCGTCGGAATCGAACCGTGTCGCCAAGCGATTGCCGCGGCGGCGGCCGCTTTTCCCGCTTGGCGCGATGCCGATCCGTTGGAACGTTCCAAAAGCATCGTCCGCGCCGCCGGGTTGTTGCGATCGCGGCGCGACGAACTCTCCGCTGCGATGATTCGAGAAGCCGGCAAGACCTGGCGCGAGGCCGATGGAGATATCTGCGAAGCAATCGATTTCTGCGAATACTACGCACGGGTGGCGGTTGGACTCTTCCAGCCGCAACGACTGGGCCGATTCGTCGGTGAGGTCAATTTTCAATGGTATCAGCCTCGCGGTGTGGTAGCGGTAATCAGCCCGTGGAATTTTCCCCTGGCCATCTGCGCCGGCATGACGACGGCCGCGCTTGCAACCGGCAATACGGTCGTCGTCAAACCATCGTCGCAAACGCGCGGCATTGCCTTGCGTCTTTGTGAGATTCTTTGGCAAGCGGGCGTCCCGAACGATGTCTTGCAGTTCATGCCCGGCAGCGGTCGGGAGATGGGCGATGTCTTGGTGAGCGATCCGCGAATTGCCGCGATTGCTTTTACAGGCTCGAAGGAAATTGGGCTTCGCATCCTTCGCCTCGCTGCGGAAGTGCCGCCGCAACAGCAGTCGGTCAAGAAGGTGGTTTGCGAAATGGGCGGTAAGAACGCGATCATCGTCGACGATTCGGCCGACCTCGACGAGGCCGTGCTGGGGATTCGGCAATCGGCGTTTGGATATAGCGGCCAGAAGTGTTCGGCATGCAGCAGGGTTATTGTGCTGGATGGAATCCACGACCTATTGCTTCGCCGCCTCGTCGAGTCCACACGGGCGTTGGTGATCGACGATCCGGCTGCCCCCGGCACGGACATCGGCCCGGTGATCGACGAATCGGCGGCCAGAAAAATTCGCGAATATATCGAGATCGGCAAATCGGAAGGTCGCCTGGAGTTGGCTGGCCAGGTTCCCGTCGGGCTGGCCGAACACGTTGGCAAACCCTATATCGGGCCGCATATTTTTTCCGGGATTGAAGTCCAACATCGCTTGGCACGGGAAGAGATTTTTGGCCCCGTGTTGGCCGTACAGCGTGCCAAAAGTTTTGGTGAGGCGGTCGATCTTGCCAACGCTAGCGAATACAAGCTGACGGGGGGCGTTTTCAGCCGCAGGCCGGCCCACGTCGAGGTGGCCAAGCAGCAATTTCGCGTGGGAAACCTCTATTTGAACCGGGGCATCACCGGTGCCGCAGTTGGCCGCCAGCCGTTCGGAGGGTTCGGCATGTCGGGTACTGGTAGTAAGGCCGGGGGAGCCGACTATCTGCTACACTTCGTGGAGCCTCGATCCTCGACGGAAAACACCATGCGCCACGGCTTCGCCCCTGGGTTAGAATAGAAAAGCTTGCCAAATCCTCACATTGACATAACATTCCGCTAACACTTTCGGTGTAAGCTCGTTACCTATGCTTACAGAATCAATACCGAATCACCGGCACAATGAATGCGGAATCTCAACGATGAAAAAGTCCGTCTTGATCGTGGAGGACGAGGAAGACATTCGTGAGTTGGTTAGCTATCACCTGCTCAAAGAAGGTTACCAGGTATCGAGCGTCGCCTCGGGCGAAGAGGCGATTAAGGTTGCCGAACAACAGATGCCCGATCTGATTCTTCTCGACGTAATGCTGCCCGGCATGGACGGCATGACCGTTTGCCAGCGGCTTCGTGCGGCACCCAAGACGGCAGATGTGGCGATCGTGATGTTGACGGCCAAGAGCGAAGAAGCCGACATCATCCGGGGCCTAAATCTAGGTGCCACCGATTATGTAACGAAGCCGTTCAGCCCACGCGTACTACTTGCCCGCGTCCGCGCCGTATTGCGGCGCCAAACTACGGTTGCCCCCGAGCAGGAAACCGACCTCGAAGATCGCGACGAAGTCATTGAGATTCACGACTTAGTCATACATCCTGGGCGGCATGAGGTGCGCATCAAAGACAGTCCAGTGACGTTGAGTTCCACGGAGTTCCGCGTCTTGTACTTTCTCGCCGCGCGGCCGGGATGGGTTTTTAGTCGGCAGCAGATTCTCGACGGCGTACACGGCGACAACTACGCCATCACGGATCGCGCGGTGGACGTGCAGATCGTCGGCCTGAGAAAAAAGCTGGGCGATTCCGGCAAGTTCATCGAGACGGTTCGGGGTGTCGGCTATCGATTTAAGGAATAAGCGATGCGCCGCAGTCGCCTAATTTGGCAAGTTCTTTTTGCTGCGGCATCGATCGCTACGGCGGTCGCCGCGTTATTGGGAATCCATGCCGCGCGGCGTGCGGCTTCCTTCTGTGAAAGTGCGATCTGGAACAAACTCGAAGTGGCCGCCTCAGCCTGCAATGCAAGGCTTGCCGCCTCCATTTCTCCCGGCGCTTACTTGGGAGAGGGGCAGGCTGCGAGGGCGAATTCCACGAAATTACGCGATGTCTGCCGCGAGTTGAGCGATCAACTCGACATTCGACTCACGATCATCTTGCCGTCGGGCAAAGTCGTCGCCGACAGTTCCGAAGATGCGGCCACGATGGACAATCATCGCGAGCGTCCGGAAATCGTTGCGGCACTATCGGGTTCCGCCGGGCATTCGATCCGCATGAGTACCACGCGGCGAGAATTATTCATGTATCTTGCCGTCCCCGTGTGGCAGGGCAAAGAGGTAGCCGCCGTGGTTCGGACCTCGGTTCCCTCGGTGACGTTTAGCCGCGTCGTTACCCCGATTTACGTTGAAATCGCCTTAACGGGCATACTTTTCGCGACCCTCGCCATCGGCGGAACCTTTCTGGTTGTACGGCGGTTGGCCCGTTCGATCGACGATGTGCGGCACGGCGTCGAACACTTTGCACAGGGTGATTGGAAATACCGTTTGCCCGACTTTCGATCGGAGGAATTCGGCATGTTGGCAGATTCTCTCAACGCAATGGCGACACATCTCGATGAACGGATTCAGAAAATTCTTCATCAGCAGAGCGAACACCAAGCCATGTTGTCGAGCATGGAAGAAGGCGTCATGGCCGTCGATCGCTCCGGCACGGTCCTGAGCATCAACGAGCCGTGTGCCGCGCTGTTGGGTGTCGAAGTCGAAAAACTTCGCGGCCGTAGCATCTATGAGACGTTGCGCAAGCCCGACCTATTGAAATTCATCGAACGGTCGCTGGAGAGCACGCGGTCGTTGGACGGCGATTTGCGTTTTTACAGTCCGGAAGAACGTTGGCTCCTCGCCCACGGCACGCCCTTGCACGACGCCCGCAACCAGCGGATTGGAGTGCTCGTCGTGCTGCACGACGTCACGCGCTTGCGGCACTTGGAAAACGTCCGCCGCGACTTTGTCGCCAACGTGTCGCACGAGCTTCGCACGCCAATCACTTCCATCAAGGGCTTCGTCGAAACGCTCATCGACGACGGCTTCGACGATCGGGCCAACGCCACGCGGTTCCTGGGCATCGTACTGCGGCAGGTCAACCGCTTGGACGCCATCATCAACGATCTTTTGTTGCTCTCCCGCGTCGAGCGCGGCAACGACGACCAACGCATCGAAACCGATGCGGAGCCGATTGTCGACATCCTCCGCGTGGCGATGGAGACGTGCGAAAAGAAGGCGCACGATAAGTCCGTCGAAGTTGTCGTTGACTGCCAGACGGACCTAGTCGCCAAGATCAACGCCCCGCTGCTAGAACAGGCGGTGATCAATCTTATCGACAATGCGATCAAGTATAGCGAAGCGGGCAGCAGTGTAAGGGTCGAAGCGTTTCGCGACGATAACAGCGCGGTGATACGCGTGCTCGACAATGGCTGCGGGATTGCGGCCAATCACGTTCCGCGACTTTTCGAGCGGTTCTATCGCGTCGATAAGGCGCGCAGCCGGGAACTGGGCGGCACCGGCCTGGGGCTGGCCATCGTCAAACACATTATGACGGCCCACCAGGGAACGGTGCATGTGGAAAGTGTTGTCGGGCGAGGGAGCATCTTCTCGCTCCGACTGCCTTTGACCCCCCAGGCCACCAAAGACCAGGCCACCAAAGACCAGGCCCCCAATGCCCCGGCATTTGATCGTCTGGCAGTTGGCGGCGCGGCGGTTGGCGGCGCGGAGAATACTGTAATGCACTTGCAGGGTTGAGAAGCTATGCAAAAAGCTGCAACAGCTCCTGGATCGCTCCCATGTTAAGTAATTTTATGGTGATTATAACGCGAATTTAACAATATACTCACACTTCGCTAACATTCTCCAGCTAGCATTTATGCGTTTAGCTGTGAGATGGGTCTCACGGTGCAAATCCGGGTGGGCACTAAAAGGCGTTGATTGTGCAACATCAAACATCATTACCGCCTATTATGGGGGGTATGAATTTGCTGTGGCTCACTTTGTGCGACCGATCCGGGCTGTGTGAAAAAAGATGTTCTAAGGAGATTTGAATGCATTGCTTTCCTTTCAAGCGGCTCGGAACTTGGGCCGTGATTTCCTGTGCGGCCGCATTTGTTACAATAATGTCGCCGGCTAAGGCCGATGGGCCAGCCGAATATCAAAAGGCCGGGGATGTTTCCGGCACCATGACTAGCATCGGTTCCGACACGCTGCTGAACCTGATGAATTTCTGGGCCGACGAATTCAAGAAAATGTACCCCAACGTGACGTTCCAGATCGAGGGCAAGGGTTCGGCGACGGCCCCCCCGGCCCTGATCGAAGGCAAAGCACTGTTAGCTCCCATGTCGCGAACGATGAAGCCGGAGGAAGAAGACAAGTTCGAGGCCAAATATGGCTTTAAGCCGACTCGTTTCGACGTCGCATTGGATTGCTTGGCAGTCTACGTACACAAAGACAATCCAGTAAAGGGGTTCACGCTTTCCCAGTTGGACTGCATTTTCTCGAAGACTCGCAAGAGCGGATTTTCGGAAGTCACGACGTGGGGTCAGGCCGACCTCAAAGATGCCGGCTGGGCCGATCTGCCGCTAAGCATCTACGGACGCAACTCGGAAAGCGGCACGTATGCCTTCTTCAAGGAGCACGTCCTTCTGAAGGGCGATTTCAAGGATACCGTTAAACAGCAGCCCGGTTCCGCCGGCGTGATTGACGCAGTTGCCAAGGATCGCCAGGGCATCGGCTATTCGGGCATTGGCTACAAGACTTCGGAGGTCCGCGCCGTCCCGCTTGCGAAGACGGAGAACGACAAGCTCGTCGAGCCGACGTTTGAAAACGCGATCAATAAGACCTATCCGCTGGGACGCACGCTGTACATTTACGTCTCGAAGAAGCCGAGCGAGCCGCTCCCGCCGGGCGTTAAGGAATTCTTAAAGTACGTCCTTTCAAAGCAAGGCCAGACAATTGTCGTGAAGGACGGATACGGCCAACTACCGGATAAAATGATCGATAAGAACATCAAGCTGCTCGATTGATGCATGGTGACGTTCAGCCAAGCAACGCTTACGAAAGTCAAACGCCACGATCGCATGGCCCGCTGGGTGGTTACACTCGGCGGCGTCGTGGTGATCGTGTGCGTGCTTGGCATTTTGCTCATGATTCTGGGGACGACGTTGCCGTTGTTCCTTCCGGCGCGGGCTCGGCTTCTGGCACATGTAAATCTGCCGCCAACGGTCAAGGCCGACGCCGTACTGGCGATCGGAATTGACGTTGCCTCCGATTATAGCCGACAGACTGCTCACATCCTCGATGCGTCGGGCACGTTTCACTTTGTCGATCTTTTTAGCGGCGAAGTGATTCAGGACGCCAAAACGCGGCCGTCGTCGGGAACCGTTCCAACGGCAACGCCAAAAGTTTCCGAACCGAGCAGTCAGCCCACCGTACTTGCGGCCGTGCGGAGCAGCCCGGCGGCGTACACGTTGCGATGGTCGGATGGAAGTATCTCATTGGCCGAAGTGGTTCTGCCATCCTTATCGGATAAGGCAAGCGAACGGCCAAAATTCCTGCTGAAAAATCGAGCTAACGTGCCGCCCGATAAGTTCGGCGTTCCGCGCGAGGCCATCCTGTATGCCACGGGCGACAAGTCGAGCGTTTGCGCTGCGGTCTATTCGCACGACCGCATCGTCATCACCCGGCAGAGCGCGACCGAAGACCTTTCCGGTGACGAGACCACGAACGCGGCGCGGATTGTGATTGCCGATACCTTACCCGGCCCCCTGACGGCAATCGCCTTGGATCGTAGCGGCACGATGCTCTACGCGGGAACGGCAAACGGCTCTCTGCTTTGGTGGCGGCTCGGCGAAGATCGGGTTCTCGACCACGACATCCTGCCGGCATTTCTCGACAAGCGGGCCGTGACATCCTTGAGCCTCATGCTAGGCGACGTTACGCTTGTGGTAGGTGACGCCTCGGGCGAGGTCAGCAATTGGTTTTTTGTCGTTCCTGAATCCGAAAGGAAAAGCAGTGCCGCCGAACGTCGAACGGCTAGTTCAAAAAAGGAGCTTAAGAAACTTGCCCTCATCCGCACTTTGGCCCCGCACGTTGCGGCCATCCGCGAGATTGTCGCTTCGCCGCGAAATCGGGAGCTATTGATCCGCGACGAATCCGGCGCGGCAACCGTGGACGTCACGACGAGCGAACGCCGTCTGGCCAAGTTCGACCACGTTGACCGGCTGGCCTTTTCTTCGCGCGGCGACACGATCATTGGCCTAACGGGCGATGAGATTAAGGCGTGGCACATCGAAGGAAGCTTCTTCGGCCACGAGTCGTCGCTGCATCCTGAAGTCAGTTGGAAAACGCTCCTTGCCCCGGTTTGGTACGAAGGACTTAGCGAACCGGAATTTGCTTGGCAGACAACCGGCGGCGACGACTACGAGCCTAAGTTGAGCCTGATTCCGATGATTTTCGGCACGTTCAAAGGAACCTTTTATGCGATGCTACTGGCTGGGCCGCTGGCACTGTCCGCCGCCGCGTACGTTAGTCACTTCACGACTCCCCAGTTTCGCGCATGGATCAAGCCGGCGATTGAGATGATGGCCGCCCTGCCGTCCGTTGTATTGGGGTTTCTCGTGGGCGTTTGGCTGGCACCGGTAATCCGCAGCGGCCTCGTCACCCTGTTGCTCGCGCTCGTCAGCGTGCCGGTCGTATTCATTATATTTCTGCTGATATGGGAGCAAGTTCGCAAGCGACCGGCGGCAGAGCGTCAAGCCCGCAGCCGCGAGTTTTTGCTTGCCGCTTTGTTGCTCATCGTGGGGGTTGTCGTTGCGTCGTGGTTTTCGTCGCCGTTGGAGCAGCGATATTTCGGCGGCAATGTCACCACATGGATGTCCAAACATCTGGGCGTGATCTACGATCAACGCAACAGCATCTTGATCGCCTTTGGCGTCGGCTTCACGGTCATTCCGATGATCTTTACGCTTGCCGAAGACGCACTTTCGAGCGTGCCGCACGGCATGACGGCTGCCTCGATGGCGCTGGGGGCCAGCCGCTGGCAGACCCTATGGCACGTCGTCTTGCCTTCGGCCAGCCCAGGCATCTTCGCCGCGATCATGATCGGCTTCGGTCGGGCCGTTGGCGAAACAATGATTTTCCTGATGGCCACCGGCAGCACGCCGAATATGGACCTGAGCCCCTTCAACGGCATGTTGACGCTTTCAGCGAATATTGCCCAGGAGATTCCCGGTGCGCCGGCCGGGGGCACGCTCTATCGAATGCTATTCCTCTGTGCCGTGATCCTTTTCGTATTGACGTTCATTTTGAATACGATTGCGGAGGTTGTCCGTCAGCGGCTAAGAAAGAAATACGGCCAGTTTTAAGAATTTGATGAGTACTACACCGGCACAAAATCCCGAAGCATCGCACCGACCCGACGGCGAACGGTCTGCCGCGCCAAAATCAACCGCACCGGTACGGCCCGGCGGCGAGCGATTTTGGAGCCAGGGCGAGCCGATGGTCTGGGTTGCCGGAGGCGGCCTGGCGGCCGTCTTGCTTGGGGCCTTGATCCTAATTGTCGTAATCCTCAGCAATGGGCTCGTCGTCTTTTGGCCCGCTCCTATCGAGCAAGTCCGACTCGATGATGGCACGCAAATCCTCGGTCGCCGGATCAATTCCGAGAATTCCATTGGGCGCGGCCTACAAGTCCGTTTCAAGACGGCAAATCGCGAGTTCGATTCGCAGCGGCAAGATTTCCATTGGGTGGCCGACGACAAAATTGCTTCGACCGACCTTCCCGCGGAATGTGTCGTCTTGGAACGCCTTGCCAACGGCGATTTCTACGGCTTCGTCAAGGAAATTAAATCGCCGGGGCTCGATGTCAAACAGAGTGGCGATCCGTTTCATCAACTACAAGACGCATTGCGGTCGATGGACCTTCACAAGACGGAAGAACTCGACCCGCTGCTTCGTCGCATTGAAGGCAAAACCGACGAGCTTAATGCCGTAAAGCTCAGCCGGCTCAAAGGCGAGTATCGACAAAAGCAGCTCCGCAATTCCGCGTCGCACGATGAAAAGGCTGCGACCGCCCTTGAGGGCAACATCGCCGAACTTAAGGCCGTCGCGGGCGAACTTCAAAAAGATAGCGAACGACTGGTTAACCAGCGATCCAAGGTTGAAGAAAGCCTGCGGCAAAACTTGGCCATTGTGCTCGACGCACAGGGTGCGTCGCGTTCGATTGCTCTCATGGATGTCATCCGCGTTTATCGGCCGAACTCCATGAACATTTTGGCGAAGGCGAGCCACTATGCCGCGAAGGTTTGGGAACTACTTACCACTCCGCCGCGCGAAGCCAATACCGAAGGAGGCGTGCTGCCTGCTATCTTCGGCACCGTGGCCCTCGTCTTGCTCATGGCCGTACTCAGCTTCCCCTTGGGCGTTTTGGCCGGCGTTTATCTGGGCGAATATGCCCGCGACGGATTCCTCGTGCGGCTCGTGCGGATCGGCGTCAATAACTTGGCGGGCATCCCTTCCATTGTTTACGGCATCTTCGGTGTTGGATTCTTCATCAATTCGCTGGGCCACGCGATCGACGAACAGTTCTATGCCTATCGGTTGGCCGAAGGGCGAGTGTTTCACGGCGGCGGCGTGCTTTGGGCGGCGTTGACCCTTGGCATCCTCACCGTGCCCGTCGTGATCGTGGCCACGGAGGAGGCCATCCGCGTTATCCCCCGAGGCGTCCGCGAAAGCTCGTATGCACTCGGATCGACAAAATTTCAAACCCTCATCCGCGTGCTGCTTCCGCTTGCATCGCCTGGGATCATGACCGGTTTCATTTTGGCGATGGCTCGTGCGGCGGGCGAGGTTGCCCCGCTGATGCTTACCGGCGTCGTGAGCACGGCCGGCACGGTGCCGCTGGATGGCCGCTTCCCCTATTTGCACTTGGAGCGGCAATTCCTGCACCTCGGTTTCCAGATTTACACCGTTGCTTTTCAAACGCCCAACTCCGAGGCCGCTCGGCCGATGGTCTACGTCATCACGCTGCTACTGGTGCTGATCGTTCTGCTGCTCAGCGGCATGGCGATCCTCCTGCGAAACCGGATGCGGAAGCAACTTCAGATTAAAACGATATAGCAAGGTTCCCATGAGCGAAGCAACCCAGCCGCCAGCAATCCTAGCGCGCACGATCGCAAAAGTCTCACCCACGGCTGCCGCACAGCCGGTCGTTGACGTGCCGACTCCAACGGATACCCACGCGCAACCCATCGTCCAGGTCAAGGACTTGTGCCTATTCTACGGCCGCAGCCAAGCACTGAAGAGTATTACCATCGATTTCCCCCGCAATCAGGTCACGGCCTTAATTGGTCCTTCGGGCTGCGGCAAGTCGACGCTACTGCGCTGCCTGAATCGCATGAACGATCTCATCGACGATATCAGCACCACCGGCAGTATCCTGGTCGACGGCCAAGAAATCCTCGATCGCGGCACCGACGTCATCGAACTTCGCCGCCGCGTTGGCATGGTCTTCCAAAAGCCGACTCCATTTGCCAAATCGATCTATGAGAACGTTGCCTACGGCCTCCGCATCGCCGGCATGCGCGATCGCCGGACGCTCGATGAGGCGGTGGAAAAGAGCCTCCGCCGCGCCGCACTGTGGGACGAAGTCAAAGACCGTCTGCGCCAATCGGCCCTGGGCCTCTCCGGTGGCCAGCACCAGCGACTTTGCATCGCTCGGGCAGTCGCCGTCAACCCGGAAATCATCCTCATGGACGAGCCTTGCTCGGCCTTGGACCCCCGCTCCACGTCGCGCGTGGAGGATCTCATCGGTGAATTACGCGAAGATTTTACGATTATTATCGTCACGCACAACATGCTCCAGGCCGCCCGCGTTTCCGATCAAACGGCCTTTCTCTACGAAGGGGTCTTGATCGAGTTTCGCCCCACGCAAGCCCTCTTCACCTGCCCCGCGAAAAAGGAAACGGAAGACTATCTCACGGGCCGGTTCGGATAGAAAGGAAAATCCGGTTATCGTTGCTGCTTCGACGATTAGCAAGGCTGCGTTTTCTCAAAGCGGATTTGCCAGTAAATAGCCTATTCGCTGCCTTTTTGCCGCAGCGACTTTCCCGCCCGCTCCACCACCGCGTCGGCCCAGGGTTTGGACTTATAAAGCTCGATTACGGCGTTGTAAATTTTGGCGGCTCGTTTGGCGTCGGTCGTGCGAAGCTCGTCGGCCCGGTCGAGACGCTCGACGATCATGGTCAGTTGCTCGCGACTTTGGGCTTCGCACTGTTGGCGAAGCTCGGCGAGACGCCGCTTTACCAACTGGATGCACTGCCAAGTCGGTGTGGTGTGTTCCTTGGCCGCTCCAAAAAGGTCGATCATTGCCTGAAACTTTGCCAGGGCCGCTTCGGGATCGATGCGAGCCAGATTGTGCGTATCCAAATAGGTTCGTTCAACGGGCGTGAGTGCAGTCCGCGAGCCCAGGCCCTTGGCCTGTAGTTCGAGTTTGCGTTCCAAATGCAGCAAGTCCAAACGATCGCTATATTCCCTGAAAGTATCCCAGCGAGCGTCGTTCGAGTAGCGCATTTCAAACAGTCGGATATCGTCCTCGGCCGAAAGCAGTGCCTCGTCGGTCTGACTGCCCGTTTGGCTTTCGATGCGGCGAAAGAGCGCGTCGGCCGAAATTGGCTGCAAGAAATACCACGCCAAGAGACCGGTCGCCAGCAAGCCGATGACCAACGCGGCCGTCTGGTGCGAAATGATGTTCGTGGGAGTATCCTGGGCCGGACTATCGAGTTCGCCCGGCGTAACCGCGACAAATCGGCCCGTCGTCTTAGGCGGCGAGGTCGCCGATGTGGTCGCGGGAGTCGGTGCCGCTCGAGTTTCCGGCAATAGGGCTTCCATGCGCCGCGCCTCAATGGACGGAATCGGATCGACGCCGATCGTAACCGCCTTCGTCGCGCCCAAGTGATCGATCGGCGGTTTCGAGGCCGCATCGGAATCATCGGCCGGCTCCGATCCTTCGGTAGCGTGGGTCTCGCCTTCCAACGGCATCACCAACGATTGCATCATCGTTTCCAATCGACGCTCCAGCACCGTGGCCGTGGCATAACGTTGATTGGGATCCTTTTCCAACAGCTTGTGGATGATCTGCGCGAATTCATCGGGGACGTCTACGGCAACCTTTTGAATTGCCGTAGGGCGTTCAAACCGTTGTTTCTCGATCATTTCGATAAATGTCTTCGCATGGAACAGCGGTCGCCGCGCCAGCAGAACATAAAGCAAGCCGCCGAGACTATACAAGTCGCTACGGGGATCGACGGGACGCCCCTCCGCCTGCTCGGGAGCCATGAATTCGGCCGTCCCCAGGACGCTTCCCACGCTCGTCAGTCGCACATTGCCAAACAGCCGCGCAATGCCGAAATCGGATAGCTTGGTCTGGCCTTCGTCGGTCAGCAGCAAGTTTCCAGGCTTGATGTCCCGATGGATTACGCCGCGGTCGTGGGCGTGTCGCAATGCACGGCTGACCTCGATGCCGATCTGGGCAACTTCCCGCCAGGTAAAGACGCGTCCCCTGGCAAGCTGTTCTTCGAGACTGCTGCCCGCCACGTATTCCATCGAATAGTAAAGCTGATCGTCTTGCTCGCCAAAGCCAATAATCTGGACGATGTTGGGGTGTTTGAGCTTGCGAAGGGTCTCGATCTCGCCTTCAAACCGATCGCGGAAATCGCCGTGCTTGGCCATATCGGCGGCAAGCAACTTGATGGCCGCCATTGTGCCCCGTTCATCGGCCCCCAGATAGACCGTGCCCATGCCGCCGCGGCCGATTTTGCGTTCAATCTTATAGGGGCCGAGTTGGGAGGGGAGCATGGGAGGAAGGCGGACGGCTGAAGGATGAGGGATTGGCAAACGTCCTTCTCCCATTATGCGGGAGAGGGGCCGGCGGTGATGGCGGATGCGACTCGTGCTTTGATCGGAAGGCAATTGGACTAGCCAAGATCGAATTTTACCCGATGCCACGACCTTCCTCCTATAGTAGCCGAATGTTACAATGCTTACCAGCGGCGAGCGAGTCCGCCCCAAATTCCTAGTCCCTCCTACCTCAATCCCTTGTCTTCCGGTATTCTAAACCTCAATAAGCCTGCCGGCATGACCTCGCGGGACGCCGTCAACTTTGTGCAGCGGCTCGTTCGGCCCGCGAAGGCCGGGCACGCCGGTACGCTCGACCCGCTGGCCGTCGGCGTACTCGTCGTTTGCGTTGGATCGGCGTCGCGATTGATCGAGTATGTGCAACGGATGCGTAAGCAATACGTAGGCACCTTTCTCTTGGGACAAAGCAGCCCAACCGAGGACATTGAAGGCGAACTTACCGCGCATGCAAATCCAACGGTGCCGACTTTGGAGCAGATTACTTCCGCGAAATCCCGCCTTGTCGGTCGGATATTGCAACGCCCGCCCGCATTCTCGGCGTTGAAGGTCGGCGGCAAGCGGGCGTACGACATGGCCCGTGCGGGTCAACCACTGGAATTGCAGCCTCGGCCGATAGAGGTCCATTCGCTCGATGTGGTGCGCTACGAGTATCCGGAACTGGTCTTGGAGATCGAGTGCGGCAGCGGAACCTACGTCCGCTCACTAGGTCGCGACTTGGCCGAGTCATTGGGCACATCGGCCGTCATGTCGGCTTTAACCCGAACCACGATCGGATCGTGGCAGGTCGAAGAGGCAATCGATCCACGACAACTTACGGCCGAGAACTGGAAATCACATCTCGAACCGATGCAGCTTGCCGTTTCCGCATTGCCGACGCGCGTGCTTACCGAAGCCGAAATTAGCCAAGTTCGTCGCGGTCTCTTCATCCCCGATTCGCCGAAAACGAGCGGCGATGAGGTCGCGGCGGTGGATACCTCCGGAAACCTGGCCGCCATCCTCGTCGCCCGTGGCAACGGCCAGTGGGGGCCATCGAAGAACTTCTCATCGTAGGTTGTGTCAGCGGACCATCCGTATAGGGTCCGCTCGACATCAGCTTACATGCGATAAAATCCGTTTGTGCCGATTGTGCGGGCGCGTCGTTTTGGGCAGCCCTGACCGGCGGGCGATTTCTTCTTGACGCGCCCCCCCAGGCTCCGACGATACTGTAAGCGGCAACATTAGGAATAGCTACTGGGCATGGATGCGCCCAAAAGTCTCTCGACCGCAACGGTTGGGGGACGCCCGCACCTTGGCACGCGCATCCCATGCTTGAAAATCGCGATCTAAAAAAGGACCTTTTGGCCCTCGGGCTCTTTGCGCTCGTCGTCTTTCTTGGGGCGTCGCTGCTCAGTTACGATCCGGCCGATCCACCGAGCAAGTTGGTCTATCCCGAGCGCATTGAAGTGCTGAACGTTTGCGGTCGCTCCGGGGCGATTGCCGCTCGATTCCTGCTCAACGCCATTGGCATCGGTGCCTACTACTTCGTCGTTTCGCTTGGCATCATGGACGCATTCCTGCTCGCGCGGCGGCCTGTGAACCAGCCGATAACGCGGTTTAGCGGCTGGCTGATTTCTCTCGCCGGACTAACGACGTTTGCCTCCATAGCCTTGCCGCAACTTTCGCCTGGCCCGGTCATCGGTTCCGGGGGCTACCTCGGTGCGGCGGGGCGCGGGCTGTTGGAACTGAATTTCGCGACGGTCGGAGCCTATATTTTTGCCATAAGTTTGATCTTCGGCGGTCTGTTGCTTTCCACCGACTACCTGTTGGTGCAAATGTTGGCGTGGATCGTTGGCAGGCCGGCCCAGGGCTTTGGTCAAGGGATGCTTCACGTTCGTGCCGCGGCAGCCAAGCACTTGAAACGTCGTAGCGATCTCGACGGTTACGACCCGGCCGACATTTTACAGGCCGAGCGCGGCGGTGCCAAGATCGTCTCCATGCGCGTCAAAGGACGCCCGGTAGAAGAGGCCAAGCCGCCCGCCGTGGCAATCGAGTTGCCCAAGGAGCTCGTCGTATCGGCTCCGGCTGCCGTACTATCCGCCGAACAACCGGCAACGGTCGAGCCAGCCTCGACGGGCGGCATCAGTTCGCTGTTGCGCATTCGCAAGCCAAAAATTGCCGCGAAGGACGAGTTGAATCTCGACGAGCCGCCGGCGAACGCTGCCGACTACGAATTGCCGAGCATCGAATTGCTGCTTGCCGGCGAGGGCTTCGACTTTGAGGAGCAAGAGAAGGAAGTTCGCCGTCGCGCCAAGGTTTTGGAGCAGACATTCAAGGATTTCGGCTTCAATATCCGCGTCGTCGAGATACAGACCGGCCCGGTTATCGCGCAGTTCGAGGTCGAGCTTGAAGCCGGCTTGCGGCTGAGCAAGATCACCGTGCTGGCCGACGACTTGGCAATCGCCCTGCGCGTGCCGAGCGTCCGCATCGTCGCGCCCATCCCCGGCAAAAACACCGTCGGCATTGAAGTGCCGAACACCACGCGGCAGATCGTGCGCCTTCGCGAAGTCATCGAAGAGGCCAACGGACAGGCGCAGAAGATGCGCATCCCCGTCTACCTGGGCAAGGACGTTTCCGGCAACGCGATGGTCGTCGATCTCTCGTCGCTGCCGCACCTTTTGATCGCCGGCCGCACCGGCACCGGCAAGAGCGTCTGCTTGAACTCCATCATCACCTCGATGATTATGACAAAGCGGCCCGACGAAGTTCGCATGTTGATGATCGACCCCAAAATGGTCGAGCTCAGCCCCTACAAAAACTTGCCCCACCTCATGCACCCGGTCGTGACCGACATGAAGAAGGCCGAGGCCATCCTCGCCTGGGCCGTCGATAAGATGGAAGAGCGATACCACTTGCTGGCCCGAGCCGGCGTGCGGCACATTAGCGGCTACAACCAGTTGGGCGAAGACGAACTGATGGACCGCATCAAGCCGGAAAACGACGAAGAGCGGCGGCAGATTCCCACCCACATGCCGTACATCGTCATCGTGGCCGACGAGTTGGCCGACTTGATGATGACCTCCGCCAAAGAAGTCGAAACGCACATCATCCGCTTGGCCCAAAAGAGCCGGGCGGTCGGTATCCACCTCGTTCTCGCCACCCAAAAACCGACGGTGGACGTTATCACCGGCCTAATTAAGTCGAACCTGCCCGCGAGAATCTGCTTCCAAGTTGCCAGCCGCACCGATAGCCGCGTGGTACTCGACGAAATGGGTGCCGACAAACTGCTCGGTAACGGCGACATGCTGTTCCTCTGGCCGGGCACGAGTACGTTGATTCGCGGCCAGGGCACCTACTTGAGCGACGACGAGATCAATCGCGTGATCGATTCCGTCGCCACCACCGAGCCGCAATTCGTTAAGGAACTGGTGCAACTCAAGGCGACGCCGACAGAAACCGAAGTCGCCGGCGCGAAGAAGTTCGCCGATCGCGATGAGCTTTACGAAGCGGCCATCGATGTCGTGGTCCGCGAGGGGCGCGGCAGCGTTTCCCTGCTTCAACGATCCTTGGGAATCGGCTATGGCCGTGCCGCCCGGCTGATCGACTTCATGGCGGAAGACGGCTATGTCGGTGAATACAACGGCTCGCAAGCCCGCGAAGTGACGATCACCCTCGAGCAATGGGCCGATATGAGTGGTCAAAAGGCCGGCGGCGCATTGGCCGAGGCCGTGTCCCCTCGGCGGAGCCATACGATCATGCTACCACCTTCCGCGACAGCGCACGCTGCCGGGCACAAGGCCATCACGCTTAATTCAGACGAAGACTACGATGAACGAGCAATGGCCGAGGAAGATTTCCACGACGTTCCATCGCGCAACTTCGATGGCAACCACCTAAACTCCGATCCCGACGACTATGTTTCGACCCGAAATAGCCGTTCGAGCGAAGCTCCGACGGGCGGTGCAACGGGTGACGATCACCCCGACGGGACGAAAGCTGCCTCGGGGCAGCGCGGCTGTGCGTAAACTGGCCGCTTTTGTCCGAGCGGGAATAATATCCTGCGACCGGACCAAAATAATCTTTCAACGTTGCTGGCCAACGTCGAAGCCTGCGGCGCAAGCAAGCAATTCGGACGCCATCCCATGCACAATCCTCGCTTGCGCAGCGGACTTCGATAGTTCATTTCGGCCCAACCGCACTATATTTCCTCGCCGCTTTCTTCCCATCGCTACCTTCATCGGGGGGCACGGGCTTGACGCCCTAATTCGTCGCGGGTAAACTCTATGGTCCGCCCAAACAACGAACCTTAATGAAAATTGGACCCATGACTGCCGATACCAGCACCCTGAACACCATCATGAGCAGTGCGGTTGTCGCCGCTTTGGCAGGCGAAGTTGGCGTTGCGACGATTTTTATTCAGGAGGTTCGGGCCTAGGGCTTTCGGTTCAACAAAAAGAACTTGTCGGCCCCAAGGCCCATTTTGGCCTTTGGGCCTTTTTTGTTGAATGGGAGTTCAAATCGCAAATTTGAGACGCCCCTATACGCACCTTCAATCCAACTCCTAACTCCTCTTCCCCCATGCCCCGCATCGAAATCTACGACACGACACTTCGCGACGGCTCCCAGGCCGAAGGTATCAGCTTCTCCCTTCAGGATAAGCTGGCAATTACCGAGCGACTCGATTGCCTGGGGTTCGACTACGTCGAGGGTGGCTATCCGGCGTCGAACGAGAAAGATGCCCAATACTTCCAGCGGGTTCGTGAACTGGACCTTAAGCATGTGCGGGTCTGCGCGTTCGGTATGACGCGACGCAAGGGTGTCAAGGCGGAAGACGACGATGGCCTCAAATCGCTGATCGATTCTCATGCAAAGACAATCACGATCGTCGGCAAGAGTTCGCTCTTCCAGGTGACGGAGGTTCTGCGCACGAATGCGGAAGAGAACCTGGCGATGATCGGCGAGAGCATTGCCCACCTCGTCGCCCAGGGCCGCGAGGTGATTTTCGATGCGGAACATTTCTTCGATGGCTGGAAGGCGGATGCAGCGTATTCAATCTCGGCCTTAAAGGCGGCGGCGGAAGCCGGTGCCAAGCGGGTCGTGCTGTGCGATACGAATGGCGGCAGCATGCCGGAAGATATTGTCCGCGCCGTGCGGAACGCCATCGAATCGCTGACGGTGCCAGTTGGTATCCACTGCCACAACGATTGTGAGTTGGCGGTTGCCAATTCCCTGGCCGCCGTCGATGCCGGGGCATCGCAAGTCCAGGGCACGATCAACGGTTTTGGCGAGCGATGCGGCAATGTTGATCTGATCTCGGTCGTTGCCAATCTGGCCCTGAAAAAGTCGGGCTACGATCTGCTCATCCCGGGTGGCGTGGCACACTTAACCGAACTGTCGCGGTTCGTCTACGAAATCCTGAACATGAACTTTCGCTCGCATCAGCCGTTCGTCGGCAAGAGCGCGTTCGCGCATAAAGGCGGAATGCACGTCAGCGGCATCGCCCGCAATACGTCCGCCTACGAGCATATCGTGCCGGAATTGGTTGGCAACGAGCGTCGCGTATTGGTGAGCGAGCTATCGGGCCGCTCGAACCTAGTGGCGATGACGCAGCGGCATAAGATTCCCAACGACTCGAAGTTGATGGATAGCATCCTGGCCCAGGTCGTTGCCCTCGAAGGGGCCGGATACCAGTTCGAGGCGGCCGACGGCTCCTTCGACTTGCTCGTGCGAAAATGTATCGGCACGTTCCGCCCACACTTTGAACGGCTCAGCTATCGCGTCAACGTGGAGACGAACGCTCGCGGCGAAATCCGCACGGAGGCGACCGTTAAGATCCGCATTGGCGACGAGATTTGCCACGAGGTAGCCGAAGGCGACGGCCCGGTGAACGCGATTGATGCGGCCATGCGGAAGGCCCTCAACGGGCATTTTCCGGCCTTGCAGAAGTTGCACCTGATCGACTACAAGGTTCGCGTCATCAACTCGGAAGCATCGACGGCCGCCGGCGTCCGCGGGGTGATCGAGAGCCAAGACGAAACCGACGTCTGGGGCACCGTGGGCGTGAGTGAGAACGTCATTGAGGCGAGTTGGATTGCTTTGGTCGATAGTTTTGAGTACAAGTTGATGAAGGATGAAGAATCATGACCATCCCCATGCAAGACCTCCCCAAGCAATACAATCCGGCCGCCGCCCAAGATCGTTGGCACAAATTCTGGGAATCCAAAGGCTATTTCCATAGCGAGCCCAACCGAGCCAAGAAGCCTTTTTCGATTGCCATCCCGCCGCCCAATGTGACCGGGGCGTTGCACTTGGGGCACGCGCTGAACAATACGTTGCAAGACATCCTCATTCGCCAAAAGCGGATGCAAGGTTTTGAGGCGCTGTGGATGCCCGGCACCGATCATGCGGGCATTGCCACCCAGGCGGTGGTCGAGCGTCGCTTGCTGCAAGAGGAAAAGCTAAGCCGCCACCAGTTGGGACGCGAGGGGCTCGTCGCTCGGATATGGCAATGGAAGAACGACTACGAAAAGCGGATTCTTGGCCAGCTCAAAGAAATGGGCTGTAGCTGCGATTGGCACCGGACCCGCTTCACGCTCGATGCGCAATGCGCGCGAGCGGTGCGACATACGTTCTTTAAGATGTTTCAAGAAAAGCTCATCTATCGCGGCAAGCGGCTCGTCAATTGGGACGCGATGCTGCAAACGGCGGTAAGCGACGACGAAGTCTTTCACGAGACGACGAAGGGCCATTTTTGGTATTTTAATTACCCCACAATCGATCCCAAGCCGGGCGAGCCGGCCTATGTCACCGTGGCGACAACGCGCCCCGAGACGATGCTCGGCGATACGGCTGTGGCGGTCCATCCCGAGCCGTCTGCCGCACTCGACAAGGCCGAGGCAGACTTACTGCAACGCTTTGAAGCGGCAGCGTCCAAAGACAAGGCCGATCTACAGAAACAGATTGACGACCTTCGGGAACGCCGCCGTACAATGCTTGCCGATTTGGAAACGCTCGCCGACATGGCCCGCGATGGTCGCAAGATTCGGCTGCCGCTCTTAAACCGCGAGATACCGCTAATCGCCGACGTTTGGGCGAAGCCGGAGCTTGGCACCGGCTGCGTAAAGATCACGCCCGCCCACGACCCGAACGACTACGAGGTCGGACTGCGTCAACGCCTGCCGATGATCAACATTCTGAATTGTGATGGAACGCTCAACGAAAACGCCGGGCCGTATCAGGGGCTTGCGAATCCCAAGGCACGGCAAGCCGTTGTGGCCGATTTGGAAAAGCTGGAATTGGTGGCCAAGATCGAAGATCGCGAGATCGAGATTGCCCATAGCGACCGCTCGAAGACGCCGATTGAGCCGCTCTTGGCCGATCAATGGTTCGTGAAAATGGACCATTTGGCGCAAACGGCGATGGATGCCGTGACCGATGGGCGCGTGAAGATTTTCCCCGAGCGATACGCCAAGAGCTATCTCGATTGGCTCAGCGAGAAACGCGACTGGCCGGTCAGCCGCCAGCTTTGGTGGGGACACCAGATTCCAGTCTGGTATTGCAAAACCGCGTCCGAGGCCGAGTTGCAAAAAGCGTTCGCCGGACGTGCCGATGTTGTCTGGCATCGCGATGAACAGAATTGCCAATGGCTGATCTGTGCGCAGGAAGAAGACCTCGCCGAAAACGCCGTGCCGGGGCACGCGCTCGTCCGCGAGTTGGACGTCCTCGACACCTGGTTCAGTTCCGCCCTCTGGCCGCATTCGACGTTGGGCTGGCCGGAGCAGACGCCGGAATTGGCCTACTACTATCCCACCAGCGTGCTCATTACCAGCCGCGATATCATCACGCTCTGGGTCGCACGCATGGTGCTGGCCGGACTGTACAACGTTGGCGATATTCCATTCCGCGAAGTCTTCATCCATCCCAAGATTCTCGACGGATACGGCGAAGGAATGTCGAAGTCCAAGGGCAACGGCGTCGATCCCATCGACGTGATCGAAAAGTTTGGGGCCGATGCCTTGCGCTTCGGGCTGGCCTATCTTACCACCGAGACGCAGGACGTGCGGATGCCGGTGGAGTTCGAGTGCCCGCATTGTCAGAAGCTGATCGAACAAACCAAGGAAAACCGCGTTCGCCCGCGCGTTAAATGCAAGCATTGCAGCAAAGAGTTTTCAACGCAATGGGCCGAAAAGGCGGAAGATAAGGCATTGCCGCGCGGAGCGGTGGTGAGCGAGCGGTTCGAGCTGGCAAGAAACTTCTGCAATAAACTTTGGAATGCCTCGCGTTTGGTTCTGATGAATCTTGAAGGGTACGCTGCGGCCACGGTGGCGGACGGCGAGCTATTAGTTGACGACCGCTGGATTCTCAGCCGACTTGCGACCGTGACCCAAGATGTGACAACGCACCTAGCCGGATATCGCTATTCCGAGGCGGCAAAGGTATTGTACGGCTTCGCCTGGGACGAGTTTTGCAGCTTCTACCTCGAAATGGTGAAGGCTCGCCTGACCGACCCGGCCGCGCGCCCGACGGCGCAGCGGGTGCTAACGCATACGCTCGACACGCTCCTGCGATTGCTGCATCCGATGATTCCGTTTGTCACCGAGGAAGTATGGCATTTACTCAATGAAGCCGCGCCACAACGGGGCATCGAACGCGTTGCATCGGCGAGCGAGAGCATTATGATCGCGCCGTGGCCCCAGTCCGCGTCGGCCCGGCAGAATCCGGAGATCGAGGCGCGATTTGCCCGCTTCCAGGAAGTGTTGCGCGCGATCCGCGATATTCGAAGTCGGCAGAATGTGCTGCCTAAGACGCAGATCAATTTTTCCGTCCGTTGCGATGCGGCCACGGCCGATTTGCTCAAGCCGATGGAGCCCTACTTCATCAGCATGGCCGGTGCAAGGGCCACGGAAATCGGGCCGCAGACCAATCCCCCGGAAGTCTCGGCGAATGTCTCACTATCCGGAATGGAGGTCTTCGTCGATCTGGCCGATTTGATCGATGTCGCCGCCGAGATCGAGCGAAAGCAACAGGAGATTGTCCGGCTCGATGGCCTGATTGCCGTGAAACGCAAAAAACTGGAGAATCAGAGTTTTATCGACCGCGCCCCGGCGGCCGTGGTCGAAGGCGAACGAGCGGCTTTGAAGGAGCTTGAGGACCAGCGGGCGGCGGCCGTGGCAGTTGTCGAGCGGATGAAGAACACCGTGGCACCCGGTTATCCCAAATTACGCTATTGAGCGACTAACCGAGAGTGCCTGCGAGGATTTCAGTTGAAATCCGGAAGAAACTGGATTTTGTGCTCTTCTAGTGCTTTCCTCGCCCTTCAATTTTTCTGTTTGGGGGCTGGACATTTTGCCAAGCTGGTATGGTAAAATGGTCGCCAAGTCGAGCGGTCACGGCG
The DNA here is from genome assembly GCA_025353625.1 of Planctomycetota bacterium. Lineage (GTDB taxonomy): Bacteria > Planctomycetota > Planctomycetia > Pirellulales > Thermoguttaceae > JANXQG01. The sequence goes on from JANXOJ010000474.1 coordinate 23,466, forward strand.
CGGACGGCATGCGGAGCGTGCCCGATGCTTTGGAAACTTTTTCACTTTACCTTCGGAGCAATCGATCTTATGTGTGCATCACCCGTCGTGAAGAAAGACAACCTAGCAGCCATCTTGCGGCGGGCGTTGGACGCCGGCGAGGGCATCTTGCGGCTCACGCCGAACTGGGTGCCCCGCAGCTTCCTGCATCCCGGCAAGCGGATCAAGCTTGCCCCAACCGATTGGTACGCGCTGGGCACGCATCGCGGCGGCATTGATGAGCGATGGTTCGCAAGCACCACCGAAGCGGCCAACGACAACCGCGCGGCCGACGAAGGGTTGAGCTATTGCGTCTTCGAGGGGGAGCGATTTCAGCTTCGCGACGCCGTGACCGAGGCCGGCTTGCAACTCATCGGCAAGACGATGTTCGAGAAGTACGCCCGCTGGCCCGTCTACTCGAAGTTTTTCGATAACATGGGGCCGATTCCGCTGCACATGCACCAGAGCAACGCCCATGCGGCGATGACCGGCCAGCAAGGTAAGCCGGAGAGCTACTACTACCCGCCGCAGTTGAACAATGCGGAAAACCATTTCGACTATACATTCTTTGGGCTTGAACCCGGCACGACCAAGGACGACATCCGCCGTTGCCTGGAGAATTGGAACAAGGGCGACAACGGGATACTGTATCTATCGAAGGCCGCCAAGCTGAAGCCCGGCACCGGCTGGATGGTTCCGGCGGGCGTGCTGCATGCCCCCGGCTCGATGTGTACCTACGAGCCGCAGTGGGGCAGCGACGTGTTCGGCATGTACCAATCGCTGGTCGAAGGCCGCGAGGTGCCCTGGGCACTACTCGTCAAGGATGTGCCGGCGGAAAGGCATCACGACATCGACTTCATCGTCGAGCAGCTCGACTGGGAAAAGAACGTCGATCCGAACTTTAAGCAGCATACGTATGTCGAGCCAATCGTCGATGCGTCGGCATCCGGCCCCGGCTATACGGATCGCTGGATCGATTATGGCTGTTTTGACGGCCAGCAACTCTTCTCGGCCAAGGAGCTAACGGTCGATCCCGGCGCGAAGTGCATTCTCCGCGATCCCGGTGCGAGTGGTTGGATCACCGTGCAAGGCTCCGGCCGCATCGGCAAGCTGACGCTGCAAACGCCCGCGATGATCCACTTTGGCGAAGAACCGTTGGACGAGGTTTTTATCGGCCACGATGCCGCCGCGCGGGGTATCGAGATTGAAAACACCGGCTGCGAGCCGCTCGTGAGCCTGCGGTACTTTGGCCCGGATGTGCATGGTAACATGCCAAGCATAGGAGATCACGTCAAACCATGACCTACGAACACCCCAACAACTACCCGAAACTTCACAATGCAGCTTGGCCTGGCGTCGTCGGCAAAGGCAATGGATCCGAGCCGCCCATCGACTTGGATACCATGCTCAATCTTACGGCTGACGCCGAGCATGAAGGCGTTCGCTTCGATGGCTTCGATTTGTTCCTTTTTGCCCCGCACGTCGATATCGATTCCAGCGACGACCAAATCCGGCAGCTTGCCGACAAGGCGCGTGCGAAAAACTTGGAAATCGGCACCGTCGTCGCGCCGGTCTGGGGGCCGACAGGCGGCGGGATGGCGATGGGCAATGCCGACGAGCAGGCCAAATTTCTTACGCAGGTTCGTAAGGGCTGCCGCATTGCCGAGCGACTGCGGCAACTGGGCATCCGACCCAACGGCGTGGTGAGGATCGATTCGGCCTCGCCGGTCGATGCTTGGTACGAAGACCCGACCGGCAATCAGAAGCGGATTGCCGAATGTTTCCGCGAGGCGTGCAACATTGCCGAAAATCACGGCGAGCGACTGGCCGCCGAAGGTGAAATCTGTTGGGGCGGCATGCACAGTTGGAAGCGAATGCTCCAAGTTTTGGAGATGGTCGATCGCTCCCAAACGCTCGGCTTTGAGGCCGACATGGCGCATACGCTGCTTTACCTGATGGGCTATAACGCCCCGGAGGATGCTCTACTGCCGGCGGAATTCAATTGGCGGAACGAGGACAAGTTGGAAGCCGCGTATACCCAACTGACGGCGGCTTTGCGTCCGTGGACTAGCGACTTCCATATCGCTCAGAATAACGCCACGGTCCACGGCACCGGCACGCACGACAAGACCGGCCGCCACTGCCTACCCGACGACGCCAACGGCAAGCTCGATATTACGCACCACGCCGGCTTTTGGCTCCGCAACGAAAGAGGCGAACTTACCAAGCGTTGCCGCCACATCTGCTGGGACGGCTGCATGTTCCCCAATGAGGTGATGATGCAACGCGATACCTGGGTGAGCATCTTGAAGGCGATGATGGCGGTGCGGGATAAGCACGGCTGGGCGGAATAAACAAATCCGAATGACGAAATTCTGCCCCGCCGGCGAAAGGCGAAGGAACTCAACCTCATATTCTCAGCCATTTACCGAGGCCGCAAGAGCGACTAAAACGGCCAACATACCACAACCCATTCGACTTTTTGAATTTCGTGCTTCTTTCGACATTTGATTTTCGTCGTTCGACATTCTCACCCGTTCTTACCGGAGACTAACTCGTGTCCACTCCCCTCAACATCGCCGTCCTCGGCTGCGGCTTCATGGGCCGCGCCCATTCCAACGCTTGGCTGCAAGTCAGCCACTTTTTTACCCTCCAGCACAAGCCGGTGCTCAAGGTCTGTTGCGGCAGCAGCAACGACCCCGCCAAGCTAAACAAGTTCCGCGAAGCCTGGGGCTATGACTCGGTCGAGTCCGATTGGAAAAAAGTCATCGACCGCAAAGACGTGGACGTAATCGATATTTGCGTTCCCAATCACTTGCATCACGAAATCGTCCTTGCAGCGGCCAAGGCGGGCAAGATGGTTGTCTGCGAGAAGCCGCTGGCGATGAACGTCGCCGAGGCCGAAGAGATGGTCGCAGCCGTCGAGAAGGCGGGCGTGGCCAATATGGTGACGTTCAACTACCGCCGCGTGCCGGCGATTGCGCTCATCAAGCAACTGATCGACGAAGGCCGCATCGGCCGGCCCTATCACTACCGCGCGACCTACAACCAGGACTACACCATCTCGCCCGAAGTGCCGCAGGGCGGGCGTGCCCTGTGGCGACTGGATGCCAAGGTGGCCGGCTCCGGCGTGACGGGCGACCTCCTGGCCCACTCCATCGACACGGCCCAATGGCTCAACGGCCCCATCCGCCGCGTCGTCGCTCATACGGAGACTTTCGTCAAGGAGCGAAAGCACGTCGATTCCGGCAAAGTCGAACCGGTTACCATCGACGACGCCTGCATGTTCCTGGCGACCTTTGCCAACGGTTCCATGGGAACCTTTGAAAGCACCCGCTACGCCAGAGGCCGCAAGAACTACAATACACTGGAGATGAACGGCGAGAACGGTTCCGTCTTTTTCAACCTGGAAGACCCCCACCTGCTCGACTTCTTCCGCTACGCCGACCCGATCAGCGGCAAGAAGGTCGAAGACCACCTGACCGGCTGGCAGGAAATAAACGTCACCAATTTCGAGCACCCCTATATGAAGAACTGGTGGGTGCCCGGCTGCACGATCGGCTACGAACACACCTTTACGAACAGCTTTGCCGATTTCCTCTCCAGTCTGGAAGGAGGCCCCAAATTCGAGCCGACCTTGCGAACGGCTCTATCGACGCAGCGCGTTTGCGATGCGGTATTGGAGAGTGCGAAAAAGGGCTCGTGGGTAGAAATTGGTGGGTGATTGAGTGGCGAGACGTTTTGAAATTGGATGTTGTATTGCGGTCGGAATGGTTGCTTTTGTGGGATCCTCCCTCACGGCGGCCGAGTCGATCGAGGTCGAATCGCCTAACGGCCAGGCGCGCATTCGCATGGACGTCAAAGATTTTGAGGGGGACCGCGCATGCCCCATCTACGACATTCAATATCGCGGCAAACCGGTTGTTGTGCCATCGCGGATGGGATTCGATTTGAGCAACGGCCAATTGACGAGCGACTTTGCCATCGTGCGCGTGGACCGCACTTCCAGCGATACCACATGGAAGCCGGTCTACGGTGAACGGAGTTCAATCCGCGACCGCTACAGTCAAGCCGTGGTGACGTTGAGGCAACAGCACGCCCCAAAGGTAATGTTGCAACTAACGCTTCGGGCATACGACGAAGGTACGGCGTTTTTCTATACGTTTCCCCCGCAGCCAGGGATGAAAGACGTGTCGATCGTCCGCGAGAAGACGGAATTCCGCTTGCCCAGCGATGGCACCGCCTGGGCAACCTACACGGCCCAAGGCATTTATACCCCGGTACCGGTCAGCAGTGTGAAGTCCGGCTGCGAACGTCCGCTGGTGGTGCGGCTAGCGGACGATCTCTACGCGGCCTTCGCCGAAGCACGCCTCGTCGATTACGCCCGCACGAAGTTCGGGCCGCTGCCGGGCCATGCGCACAGCCTCGTCGCGGAATTGGGCAGTGCCGTTAAATCACCGTTGCCGTTGCGCACGCCGTGGCGCGTCGTCATGTTGGCCGATAGCCCAGGCCAGTTGCTGGAAAATAATTTCATCATTCTCAACCTGAACGATCCCTGCGCCCTGGCCGATACGTCGTGGATCAAGCCGGGCAAGGTAATTCGTGAAGTCACGCTCAGCACGGCCGGCAGCAAGGCGTGCATCGATTTCTGCGTCAAGCATCATTTGCAGTACGTCGAGTTGGATTGCGGCTGGTACGGCCCGGAGAAAACGAGCGACCCGCATCGAGTAGCGGTCAAGGCCGATCGGCCCCAAGGTGACTTGGATATGATCGAGGTCGTTCGCTACGGCAAAGAGCGCGGCGTCGGCATCGTTCTCTATATCAATCAAACCCCGCTGGAAAAGTATGTTGACGACGTCTTGCCGCTCTACCGCAGTTGGGGCGTCCAAGGGGTGAAGTATGGCTTCGTGTCGGTCGGATCGCAGCGTTGGACGACGTGGCTCCATGCGGCCATTCGCAAGGCGGGCGAGAATCGCCTGATGCTCGATATCCACGACGAATACCGGCCCACCGGCTACTCGCGGACCTATCCGAACTTGCTCACGCAGGAGGGAATTCGCGGCGACGAAGAAAAGCAGCCCAACGAGCTGCATCTGATGACGCTCTTCACCCGCATGTTGGCGGGGCCGGCCGATATTACGGTCTGTTACTACGATCGGCGCGTCGATGACCAGGCGTCGCACGCCTATCAACTGGCCAAGCCGGTTTGCTTCTATAGCCCTTGGCAGTTTCTCTACTGGTACGACCGGCCGGGGCACATCGGCACGATGAAGTCGCAAGGCAATAACATCCTTGGCGACGAGCCGGAGCTAGAATTTTTCGACCATCTTCCTACGGTTTGGGATGAAACCAAGATACTCGTCGGCAGCATTGGCGAATGCGCGGTGGTTGCCCGGCGGAGCGGAGCGGAATGGTTCATCGGCGGCATGAACGCGGATAAACCGCGAGCGTTCGATATCCCGCTAGCCTTTCTCAACAGCGGCACAAAATACACGGCGTCAATATATTCCGATGATCCAAGCGTGCCGACGCGGACGCACGTCCGCATCGAAAAGAAGCCGGTCAATGCCGGGACGGTCTTGCATGTGACCCTGCCCGCTCGCGGCGGACAGGCGTTTCGCATCGTACCGGAGTAGGCTACCTCGTTGAATGTGCGGTGGGTGGGACAACGACAACTACCCTACGCATGCCACGTTCGGCGAAGGGTCGTTCCGTGGCGACTGTTTTAACTGAGGCTTAGGTATCCCGCCTTTCGAGGAAACAAATTGATGTTGGACGTACTCGTTATTGCTCCCCACCCGGACGACGCCGAGTTGGGCATGTCCGGGGCCATTTTGAAAATGAAGGCCGATGGATGGCGCGTCGGCGTGCTCGACCTAACGAGCGGCGAGCCGACGCCTTTCGGTTCGCTGGAAACCCGCGTCGCGGAAACGGCGGCGGCCACCGCGATTTTGGGACTCGACTGGCGCGAGAATCTGGGACTGCCCAATCGCAGTTTGGAAGCAACTTTGGAGGCACGCGCAAAGCTGGCCGTTGTTTTTCGCCAACAGCGGCCCCGTTGGCTCTTTGCTCCGTATTGGGTGGATGCCCATCCCGATCACGTCGCCGCGACCGAATTGATCGAGGCGGCCCGCTTTTGGTCGAAGCTGACCAAGACCGATATGCCGGGCGAGCCGTTTCACCCGCAGCGAATATTTTACTATTACTGCGTCCATTTGAAGCACATTCCGCAGCCGGCATTCCTGCTGGATATCAGCGACTATTGGGAACGCAAGCGTGCGGCCATCGAATGTTATCGGAGCCAGTTCATCGCGGGCCGCCCCCAAGAGCCGCCGACCTTCATCGATCGACAGCGCGACCAAGCGGCGATGTTGGGCGCGGCCATCGGCGTGAAGTATGGCGAGGCTTTCGCCAGCCGCGAGCCGATCGGGCTGACGACTTTGATGGGGTTGGTATAAAGTTTTCTTGTCCGGCAAGATGCGAACGAACTGTCAATTGCCGAGCGACATCTTGCACAGCGGCTGTGAACCTTTGTTGGAGTTCGCGCTTCAGCCTATTTTCGAGCCTCGAATACCGTGCGAAGACACGCTCGGGTGCGAGGAGTAGGTTCACCTTGACGAGGCGACGTAGCGCGTCAGCCACTCGTGCGTGGCGCGGAATTCGGCCCGCTGCGAAAGTGCCGCATAGCGCGGATCGCGAGCGACGCCATCGAAGCGACTCAACGTTTGCTGAATGCTCTGGGCCGACGGCGCGCGGTCGCCCGCATAGACCTCCGCCGGCATCGCCAGATAAGAACGCCAGTTGCCGTCCAGGACCGCGTATAACTGCATCGACGATTCGGCCAACCGCTGGCGAGCGAACTGAACATCGCCACCAACCGGCATGGCTGCGGGAAGTGTCGGCGGCGCGGCCCGAGGAGCCGCCGCCGTGGGAGCAACCTGAGCGGGCGTCCCTCCGGGCAGGGACATGGATGTCGGTGCCAGCGCGGGTGCCGCGTTGGCCGTTGCGCCGCTGGGAGCACCCGTGTATAAAGAGACTTGCCGCATCAAATTCATGACCGAAGGCGAAAGCGGTATCGATAGATTGGGATCGGTTACATTCGCACCGCGATAGTACAGACTGTTCGCCGCGTGATCGATCTGCAACACCGATCCATCGAGCGAGACGCCGGCAAACAGGCCGCGGCTTCGCGAGTAGGTGTAGATTTCCGCTTGTAGCGACGCATCCGTGGCCGCTGCCGCCTCGCGTCCCACCGGTCCGGCCGCCGCCGCCGCATCGGCACCCAACGTGAACTTACCACTGAGCAGACCTTGCACGCTATTGCGCGTCTTAAAAACGAGGACGATATCGGTCACCTGGACGCCGATCTGCCAACCAAAGCTGCCGCCGGCCATCGTCACGAACGAAGGCGGCCGCCACGCCCCGCGTTCATCGCGGACCATCACAATTCCTCGCCCATAGCGGGCACCGACGACGAACCCCCCCTTCACTAAGTCGGGGATAATGACGATGCCCTGGGCATTCTGCAAGAGCGAACCGGGTATGGCTCGAACGGGAATCGACATAACCTCGTCGAGAACTTGCCGGGAGTCCTCAACGACAACTGCTTCACGATTTTGGGCCGTTAGCGAGGCAAAGGCCAAAAAGACCGAACCGAGTGCCGCAACAGCCGCCGGAAAAAAGCTTCTCATGGGGCGGATATTACCGATCGCGGCCAATCTCGGCAACGTCAGTTCGGAAGAACAAATAGACGATAACTTGAACTCCGAATTCGCGTTGCTAGCTGAAACCGTGTCCGCCGTCGCTGCAAACCCGTTCCTGCGCCCGATTATTCCAATTTTTCCGCAACTTCCGTTGACAAAACCTCCGATAAACGAATACAATGAGTCGTGGAGTTTTTGGGACGATCATGCATCAACTACTGGCTGGCCTATTGAGTGCTTCGCTGCTATTGCACAGCTTTTTTGGCTGTTGTTGGCAATGTTCGTGTTCTCATTCACAGGCTTCTCATACATCGGCGACAGCGGAAATATCGCCCGGTGCCGCAAGCTCAAGTCCATGCTGCAATCACTGCCAGGGGCTGCATAACGGCATTCAGAGATCATCGAATCCGTGTCAATGCCGCGCGGAATGTCGCGGTGTTTGCAGATACCTCCCGGCCAAGCGAATACTACTTGATTTTCATGCGGTTGGTTTTTCGATGGGTACTGCGATGCTGAATCGCCAGCCCAAGGACGGTGCCGGATCGGCCTCGCCTCGGAATATGGGGCCGCTCTGCTTCAGTCCCGAGCGGCCCGTGCGGCTTCATCTCTTGCATCAACTTTTCTTGATTTGATGCCCTTTCTGAACGATTGATTCGTCTCGGTTTTTCCTGTGCGCTTGCCGACGACATTTCGCGGATTGCGCCCCGATCGTCGCGGTCTCGCACTTCGTCCGGTGCTGCGCATGGGCGGCAAATCCAAGAGAATTTTTAGCTATGTCTCAATCTCATATTACTTATGGAAAACCGTTGGCTAGTCCCTCGGCAACTGCGATCGACGCGCCGACCGGACCATCGCCCAAGCGCGCGTCTTGGCGACTGTGGTTGCGAACCACGTTGACCAGTTCGCTCGTCATCATCACCTTGGCGGGCGTGGCTGTTGTAGGGTACAGAACCGACTGGAAAATGCCATCGTTTGCCGCACTGATGGGCCACAACGCGGTTGCGGACGACGACTGGTGTAAAACGCATGGCGTCCCAGAGTCGGTGTGCATCGAATGTAATCAAACGCTCGCTCCCAAGGAACACAATTACGGTTGGTGCAAAGAGCATGGGGTTGCTCAGTGTTCGCTGCACCATCCCGACGTGGCCCAACTCAAGGCAAGCCCGGTCGTGACGCAGATCGATTTCGCGCGCGCCGAACGTGCCCTGGCACTGAAGCCGCGTGCCGATAACAACGGCCGCTGCAAATTGCACGAGCGACGCATACAGTTCGCTTCTTTGCAATCGGTGGATAAGGCGGGGGTGGACATTGCCGTCGCCGAGGTTCGACCGATTACGGAAGCCATCGTCACGAATGGCGAGGTACTTTACGACCAGACGCGGATGGCCCATTTGGCGAGCCGCGTATCCGGCAACGTTTCCCACGTCGAAAAACAGGTGGGCGACCGCGTCCGCAAGGGCGACGTGCTGGCCTTGATTGACGCTGCGGAAGTGGGCAAGGCCAAAAGCGAACTTCTGCAATCGATCGCCCAAGTGCGACTGAAACAGACAAATCTCGACCGCCTCCGACCGCTGGCCAACGATGGCACCTTGCCGGTGCGCCAATTCCGCGAGGCGGAAGCGGCCCTTCAGGAAGCGAAGATTCGTTTGCTCAGTGCTCAACAGACCTTGTCGAATCTCGGTTTGGTTGTTCGGATCGAGGACTTTGTCAACGTGGAAATTGAGCGGATCGCCGAACGGATTCAGTTTCTCGGTTTGCCGGCAACGCTTATCGAGTCGCTCTCGGGGGAGTCCACCACATCCAATCTCTTTCCGCTGCGGACGCCGCTGGACGGCGTTGTCGTGGAGCGCAAGGTGGTTGCCGGAGAAGTGGTCGATGCCACTGCGACCATTTTTACCATCGCGGACGTAGATCGAATGTTCCTGGCCCTGAGCGTGCGGCAGGAAGAGGCCAAGTACATTTCGTTGGGCCAAACCGTGCTCTTTCGACCGGGCGACGGCAAGGACGAACCGGAAATTAAAGGGGCCGTCGATTGGATCAGCACGGCTGCCGACGAACAAACCCGCACCGTCAAGATTCGCGCCAGTCTTCCCAACGTTACTTACGGGCTGCGAGCCAACGTTTTTGGCACCGGGCGGATCGTATTGCGCGAAGAGCCTAAAGCGGTCGTCGTGCCCAACGAAGCGGTCCATTGGGATGGCTGTTGCAATGTGGTCTTCGTACGCGATAAAAATTTCCTCCAAGAGGGCGCGCCCAAGTACTTCCACATTCGCAAAGTTCGCTTGGGATGCAAAGATGAAAACAACACGGAGATTATCGTCGGCCTCCTTCCGGGGGAAGTGATTGCCTGCAAGAACAGCGTGGTGCTGGAGGCACAACTGCTGAAAAGCAATCTGGGCGCGGGTTGCGCCTGCTGTGGCAAGAACTAACCGCCCGCTCTCGGGATGAGAAGCCGACCATGTTGAATTGGATCATCAATTATTCGCTAAAGCACAGGCTCCTAGTCATCGTGGCCGCGCTGCTCTTGGCCGCGGTGGGCGGTTTGTCGCTGCGCTATCTGAACATCGACGCCTTTCCCGACACCACGCCCGTCCAGGTGCAAATCAACACCGTGGCTCCCGCACTCGGCCCGGAAGAAGTCGAACAGCGGATGACTTTTCCGATCGAGCAGGCGTTGGGTGGCCTGCCGGGCTTGGAAAGCATGCGCTCGGTGTCAAAATTCGGCTTCTCGCAGGTGGTGGTGACGTTTGAAGACGGCGTCAACATCTATTTTGCCAGACAACTGGTGAACGAACGATTGGCGACCATCGAACTATCGGACGGGATTCAACGGCCCAAGATGGGGCCGGTCTCCACCGGCTTGGGAGAGGTCTTTCACTATACCGTGGCCGGGGCTGGAAACGATATCACCGAATTGCGGACGATCCACGATTGGGTCATCAAACCGAAACTGCGGACGGTTAAAGGCGCGGCGGAAATCAATAGCTGGGGCGGATACGAAAAACAGTATCAGGTGCGGATCGATCCCAATCTGCTCATCAAATTCGGGCTTACTTTCGATCAGGCCATTCGTGCCATTCAAGACAACAACCGCAACGTCGGCGGCGGCAACGTCCGCGAAGGGACGCAGGGCGTACTGGTGCAGGGGCTCGGTAAGACCGTTAATAGCGAGCAGATCAAAGGCATCGTCATAACCGCCAAAGATGGCGTCCCGATCCGCGTCGGCGATATCGGCGATGTGACCATTGGTTCCGAGATTCGTCGCGGTGCCGTGACCGCCGACGGCAAGGGGGAAGTCGTTATGGGCCTGGGCTTCATGCTCATGGGTGAGAACCCCCGCGAAGTCACGTCGGCCTTGAAAACTCGGCTCGACGAAATCAAGAGCACCTCGCTGCCCGCCAACGTTGACGTGCAACCCGTATACGATCGCACCCAACTGGTCGATGAAGTGATCGAAACGGTCAAGCGAAATTTATTTGAAGGCGGACTATTCGTCGTCGTGGTGCTCTTTGCCTTTTTGGGCAATTTGCGTGCCGCCACGATCGTGGCCGTGGCGATTCCACTTTCCATGCTGTTCGCATTCTCCGGCATGTTGCGGTTTGGCATTGCCGCCAGTTTGCTGAGCCTGGGAGCAATCGATTTCGGCATGATCGTCGATAGCTCGGTCGTCATGATCGAAAATTGCGTCCGGCACATTGCGCACGGCGATAATCGAAATCGATCCATGATCGACGTGGTCCGCGACGCGGCGGTTGAAGTCCGCAGGCCGACGATGTTCGGTGAACTAATCATCGGGATCGTCTATCTGCCGATCCTCACGTTGGAAGGAATTGAGGGCAAATTGTTCCGACCGATGGCACTCACGGTCATCTTCGCCTTGATCGGATCGATGATTTTGTCGTTGACCCTCATGCCCGTCTTGGCCAGTCTGATTTTGCCGCGTCATATCGAAGAGCGGGAACCGCTGCTAATGCGGATTGCACAGTGGATTTACGCCCCAATTCTGCGGTTTTCCATGAACTATAAGATTCTGGTCTTGGGGTTCGCGGGCTGTATTTCTTTCGTTGCCTTCGGTTTGATTGCGCCGAACCTAGGTTCTGAATTTGTGCCCCGCTTATCGGAAGGCGCGCTTGCCATCAGCGTCGTGCGCTTGACGGGCACCGACCTGCAAGATTCCGTGAGGTACAACACACAAATGGAAAAGGCCGTTCTGGCTGAATTCCCCAATGAAGTGGAGCACGTCTGGAGTCGCGTGGGAACGGCGGAAATTTCCACCGATCCGATGGGCGTGGAATTGACGGATACGTTTATTACGCTCAAGCCGCGCAAACAATGGAAACTGGCCCAAACCCAAGAAGAGATCGCGACGCTGATCGAAAAGCATGGCTATTTTCTTATTCACCCATTCGATAACGATCAAGTCATCGCAGGGCAGGGTACGGCAACGCTTGAATTGCTCGAACAAAAACCAGACCTCGACATGGTGATTTCGCCGCTCGGTGGCGGCGGTTTGCTATCGGGGACATCGATTGCCGCGAAGGGCATCAAGCCGTCTATCAAGGTCTTCGGTGCCGAGCCGCGCGGGGCTGACGATGGTTATCGCTCATTCACGACCGGCGTGCGTGTGACCGAACAAACGCCGGAGACGGTGTGTGATGGGTTGCGTACCACGCTCAGTGAACGCACGTTCAACATCATCCGCGCCAATGTCGACGGGATCGGCGTCGCGTCGGAGGAAAATATAATCAAGGCGATGCGCATGACGTGGGAACTGCTCAAGATTGTCATCGAATCCTCCTGTTCGCCGCCGCTGGGGACGATTCTGGAGGGCAATCTCGACGTAAAAGGCAAACGCGTCGGTATCATCCTGACCGGCG
>JANXOJ010000385.1 GCA_025353625.1 Planctomycetota bacterium
AGGTGGCCCGTCATGCTCTTCGTCGACGAGGTCACGACCTTGCCGGAGACGGCGTGATCGCCGAAGACCTGGAGCATCGCCTGCGTTACCTGAATGCCCGAAATACTTTGCACGCACTCTTGGAACTCGGCGCGATCCCGATCATCAACGAGAACGATACGGTTTCCGTCGAGGAACTGCACACGACGTTCGGCGACAACGACCGCTTGGCGGCCATCGTCGCGAATCTGATCCAGGCCCCGCTTTTGGTGCTGCTTTCAGACGTCGCCGGCCTCTGCGATGGCGATCCGCGTTTGGAAGGCACAAAGATCATACCCACCGTCGAACGGCTCGACCGCTCGATCTACGATTTGGTGCAGGACAAAACCGGCGGGCGAGGCAAGGGCGGAATGGCTAGCAAGCTGGAAGCGGCCCGATTGTGTACCAGTGCCGGCGAGAATCTAATTATCGCCAGCGGTCGCGACTCGGACGTTTTGCCAAAAATACTCGCCGGCGAGCCCGTTGGAACGTTGTTCCTGGCGCAAGGACAATCGCTGGCCGCCCGCAAACGCTGGATCGGTCTTTCCGTCAAGCCGCGTGGCCGACTGATGCTCGACGCCGGTGCGCGGGACGCCATCCAAAGCAAGGGCCGAAGCCTCTTGGCAATCGGAATTGTCGAAATCGAGGGTCTTTTTGGCCGAGGCGACATCGTGGCCCTGCGCGGTCCAGACGGAATCGAGATCGCCCGCGGGCTGACGAACTACGGATTCGAGGACTTGCGACGCATCAAAGGTCTGCGCACCGGGCAAATTGCCGAAGTTTTGGGCGAATGTCCGTATGAAGAAGTGATTCACCGCGACAATATGGCCGTTACGGCACTGGCTGGAGATTGAATAACGTTCATTCTCGGAGACGTTCCAGCCGAACGGGTCGTCGTCGCGAAAGAGATTCTGATCGAGGCTCCCGTAAGGCTTCTGCCAATTTCTGCCAACCTCGATCGGGCATGAGATTCCTCATTCGGGAAATGTAGCGATATAGGGTTCACTATGGGTGGTGCGGATGATTGCCGGGCTTGCCGACGATTTCGTTGATGTCGCGGACCCAGATGTTGCGGAAGCGGACGGCGTTGCCGTGGAATTGCAAGCGGAGCGGCAGCTTGGCTGCGTGGGCCGTGTAGTGCGGCTTTTCGATATACGACGTGCCTCCGGCTAGTTCGAAGTGGTTCTGCGCGACGACGCCATTGTGAAAGACCGTGACGTAGGCCGGCTTGAGAAGCTTGCCTTTGTCGTCGAAACGCGGGGCCTCCCAGACGATGTCGTAGGTTTGCCACTCGCCCGGCTTGCGGCAGGCGTTGACCATGGGCGGATGCTGCTTGTAAACGGCTGCGGCTTGGCCGTCGTAGTAGGTATCGTTGTTATAACTATCGAGGATTTGGACTTCGTAGAGCCCCATGATGTAGACGCCGCTGTTGCCGCGTCCCTGGCTGTGGCCGGTTACTTTTTCCGGCGAGGCCCATTCGACGTGTATCTGGCAATCGCCGAACGACTGCTTCGTGTCGAGGTCGTGCCCGTGCGAAATTACGTAGCCGTCCTT
>JANXOJ010000409.1 GCA_025353625.1 Planctomycetota bacterium
GGGAGAAAATGGAAAAAAGGGGGTGCCGGAACGGGCTTCTTTTAGCTGGCGGTGGTGAGTGGATCGCGTCGGGGAGCATTGGGGTGGAAGGGGTGACCGCGCAAGAATGTTGCTCAAGCGGTCATCTTCGCACAGGGCGGCAGCCCGAATTTGCAGGATCGCTTCGCCGCTGATCCGGTCGTTCCAGAACTTTTCGGTTCCCTTCACCCGGACGTTGATCTCTTTGACGAACGACTCCATCTGCACCGAAGTCGTCGGCAGCCCTTGCCGACGATACGCTGATAGTCCGTTCCAGCACTGCCGGACGAGCCGAACTGCCGTCAATCCGCAACGGGATGCGTTGAGGAAAAAAAACCGCTCACAGGGCGGGCAGTGGAAGGCCGGCTCGCGAAGTATGACTTCGCCGTCGTCTGTCTGTCTGTAACCCCAAATCGTGCGGGCTCTTTTTCGGAGGGTGCTTCTCACCGCAGGTAGGTCAGGGTTCTTCGCCCGCGAACTGCGCCGCATGCTGCTGGGCCAAGCAGGTGCCGATGGCTCGGGCCAGCATCTGCCCGGTCTGGTGGCCAAACTGTTCGATCTGTGCGAACGTGGTTTTCCGGTAGCGGTCCCTTCTTACTAAAGCCGCCCATTGCCAACCATGCGACCAAACTCGTCAAGGATACTTCTGTCGGGTGGTTTGTAGTTCGGGGTTCTCGTACAAAGCGTCCATATTCATAGCACACTCATTTCCAAAATACCCAGTTTATCCAAATACACTCCAAACTCTATCCTCCAACCGTAAAATTCGCCAGCCGAATTCGCCGCCGAAGTCCGTTCCTGCACCCCTATTTCTGAGTATCGCAAAAACTGCTTGCATTAAATTCGGTTATTGGTTACAATCCACTTATTCGGAAATGCGGGAATTCCACTTTTCTAAAGATGTGATCTGGGGTGAAGGTTTTTTGATCGGGCCGGTTTTGGCCAACAACGCAATCGTTATCGGCTCGGGGGCAATCGCGCTTTCAGGTCGTCGCTAAAACGCAGTAATACACAATTCGCGGCACTTTTTCCGCTGCCGCAAAGGGTTTTAGAGGAGTTTCGTGCATGAGTTCGTATCGAATCGTTCGTTCGTCGGTCGTCGGTGTTTTGGCTTTCGCGCTGGCATCCTTGGCCATCTGCTTCCTGCCCGGTGGCTCCGTCCATGCGGCAAGCATTACTTGGAACGGTGCCAGCGGTGCAACCTGGAACACCTCCAGCACGAACTGGGCCTCGCCGACCGGCGCGACCCTCTGGGACGTCACCCAAGGCCCGACCAACATCGCGACATTCAACACCGCTTCGGGCAGTGCCAACGTCAGCAATACGGTCTTCGTCAACGGCATCACTTTCACGCAAGGGGCCACGCTCACCGGTGGAACGATCAGCATCGGCGGAACGACGCCGACGTTCAACGTCACGGCGTCAACCTCGACCATCAATAGCGTCCTCGCCGGATCGTCGCTGTTGACCAAATCGGGAACCGGACAGTTGACTTTAAGCGCCAGCAACGCCTATTCCGGCGGCACGACGATAAGCTCGGGCATCCTCGTCGCTTCCAACACCGCAGCGCTGGGAACGGGCAACGTGACGAACAACGCCACGCTGAACCTCACCGTCAACGCCGGCGGGACCAATATATCTTACACCGGTCTTAGCGCCGGTCCCCTCAGCGGTTCCGGCACCAACAACGTCACGCTCGGCACGGGAACCGGCACCGCCCTCCTTAACGGCGACTATTCGGGATTCGCGGGCGTGTGGAACATCGGCGTCGGTGCCCTTGCGGGCGCGGGAAAGGTTCAGATGACCGGATTGGACAATGCTTCAGCAACGATCAACGTGCTTGCCAACGGTACGGTCTATACCATTGGCGGCGTAAATCACAGCGCCTCCATCGTTCTCAACGGCGGCGACACGGGCGAATCGCTCGGCCAACTCCGCCTCGAGAGCGGCGTCGTTTGGGCCGGCAACGTCACGCTTGCCGGCGCCATTAGCGGGGCCAACGACGGCTTTGTCGGTGCCAATAGCGGTATCGGCACCATTAGCGGCAACATTCTCGAATCGGGCGGTTCCAAGGCCCTCTCCGTAGTCGGCGGAGGAACGATCATTTTGACCGGATCGGGTGGATACACCGGCGGAACCACCATCGCCGCCGCAAGCAAGCTGCAAATCGGCAACGGCGGCAATACGGGCAACCTCGGCACCGGCAACGTCACCAATGCGGGAGCCTTGCAATTCGCGCGGTCCGACTCGACAACCGTTTCCAACGCCATCAGCGGTGCCGGTGCTGTCAACCAGAACGGTAGCGGCATGGTGACGCTGACCGGCACAAACTCCTACACTGGCAACACAAACGTCACTGCCGGAACGCTGGCATTTAACGGCAATTCCAATATCGTTAGCCAGGTTACCGTCGGAAATGCCGCCTCGACCACAGCCGTGCTCAATATCTCCAGCGGCTCATTCGGCATCGGGGCAGCTCAGTGGTACGTGGGGGCAGGCAGCACCGGCATCATGAATCAGTCCGGAGGTACCGTCAACGCCGGAAGCGGTTCCCAATTTTTGATCGGAAACGGAGTGAGCGGGACTTACACTCTCAGCGGCGGCTTGATTACTAGCACCGCAGCCGGCCTTACCACACGCGGCGTAATGTTAGGGGTCAACCCTGGCTCAGCCGGCAATCCGGTGATCGCCAACTTCAACTTGAGCGGTACCGCTTCCCTCAACCTCCCCGGCAGCGAGCTAGCGGTTGGACGCAACGACTCCCCGGTCAACTACACTACCGACACTTACCAACAAACGGGGGGCACCGCAGTCGTCGGATATTTGTCCGTCGGCGGCAAGAGCGCCACGAGCGACATCGCCACGTTCAGCGTACTTGCGGGTAGTTTCTCCGCGGGGAGCTTCCAGACGCTGTCTTCCGGCTCGATCAGCAGCGCGACAATCAACATCGGCGGCACCTCCCAAGTCTTCCTGCCGGCCTTTCCCGGAGGCGTGGGGGCGACTTCCACCGCCACGCTCACCATGAACGGTGGCACTCTAAACACCGTGGCCTCCAATGCGAACTACTTGAACGGCATCACCTTGGCCTTCGCAGGCTCCGCCGGCGCAAACTTCAACGTTCCCAGCGGGCAGAGCGTCACCGTCAGCCAGAATTTCCAGAACCTCAGCGGCCAGACTGGCTCTCTCTCCCAGCTCGGTGGAGGCCTTTTGACCCTGGCCGGCACCAACACCTACACGGGCGGCACGACGGTGAGTGCCGGCACGTTGGCGATCAATCAGTTCGCCAGCGGCAACGGCATCGGCAGCGGCACGGCGACAATCAACGGCGGTGCCCTGAACGTCACTTTTGGAGCCCTCAACAATACCTTCACCAACGCCGTCACCGGGGCCGGGACGATCAATCTTACCTCCGGAGGGTCTGCCGGCGGCGTTACGACCCCGGCTTTCAAACCGAGCAGCATGGCGGGGTTCACCGGGACGATCAGCATCGATACCGGATTCACCAACATTTATCCCCTTCTCTTGCCTTCGTCCGGCACGAGTACGACTTTCGACGGCTCCGGCTGCAACTGGGTCGTCAATAACTCGAATACGGCCAGTTTCGCCTTCGCGAACGGTTCCGTAACCCTGGTCCGCATGGGCGCGTTGAGCGGCAACGGCTCGGTAGGCAATAATAATACGCAAAACTCGACGCTCGAGGTCGGAGCGCTGGGGACGAATACGACGTTCACCGGCATTCTCAGAAACAACCCGTTTGGTAACGCGATGGCGCTGAACAAGGTCGGATCCGGCGCGTTGACCCTCAGCGGTTCCAGCAGCTTCAGCGGCGATGTCAACGTCACCGGCGGAACCTTGATCGCCAACCTCAGCAACAACAACACGAATGCCGCAGGCAGCGCCTTGGGCAACCCGCAGGCCGTGCGGAATATCAACGTCAATAGCGGCGGCGTACTCCAGTTCGCGCAAGGCGATATCTTGGGCAGTAACAGCACCGTGATCCAAACGGCTCTGGTGATCGGAGCCAGCGGCCTGGTGACCAATGTTGCCGGTAACTACAACACCCTCGGCCCCTTGACGCTCAACGGCGGCACGCTCGCCACCCGGGGCGGGGCCGTTGCCGGCTACCAGTCGTACCAGCTCGGCACCGCGACGGAAACGGTCACCGTTGGAGGCTCTGCGGCTTCGACCATCACCGTGACCGGCGCAGGCAATGCCTTCAATGGCGTCCATCTCGCTACGAGTACGATCTTCAACGTCGCCGATGTCACCGGTGACGCGAACAGCGACCTCAATATTTCCGCGCCCCTGCTCGATCGCAATGCAACGCTCACCGGCGCGGGCGGACTGACCAAGACAGGTCTCGGCACGATGACCCTCAGCGGGAGCAACACCTATACCGGCAATACGACGGTGACCGCCGGTACGCTGCAAATCAACGGTTCCTATAACGTCGCCGGCACCGGCACCACGAGCCTGATGTTGGACGGCACCGGCAGCGGCACAAACGGCACGATAGTTATCGGCGGCGGCGCCGGCGTACAGTCCTTCGGAGGCGATTCGTACGCCAACGCCGCACAGGTCGGGGTCAGCGGCGGTACCGGAACCCTAATCGTCAACGGCGGCACTACGAACCTTGCGGGCAGCGGCGGCACGGCAGCTTCGCTGAACATCGGCGTTCAAGTCGCGACGGCCGCCGGCAACGGCACGGTGACGGTCAATGGCGGATTGCTGAACGTCGGTAATCGCATCCTCATGGCCGCGAATAACGCCTCTTCGGTGGGCAATTTGACGGTAAATGGAGGCGCGGTCAAAGTCGGGTACAATGGATCTTTATCCAACAATGGCGGGCCAGGCGACTTTATCCTGGGTGCCGGCAGCGCGACTCTGAACCTTAGCGGCGGTTCGCTCAGCGTATATTCCTTCCAGTCGGGCGGGGGCACCGACGTCATCAATTTTAATGGTGGGACGCTCGTCGCCCTAGGTAGTCCCAATTTCTTCCTCGGTAATAATGGAGCCGCTGGCATAACTCCCACCGGAACCGGCGCATTCACTACCAACATTCAGAATGGCGGCGCGACTATCAACACCAACGGCTTTGGCATCACCATACCCACGGCCCTGGTCGGAACTGGTTCCGGCGGTCTGACCAAGAACGGCCTCGGCACGTTGACTCTTTCCGCAAGCAACAACTACAGCGGCGGCACGACCATCGGTGCCGGCACGCTGGCAGTCAATGCCGACTCCGGCCTGGGCGACCCCAGCGGCGGCGTCACATTCAGCGGCAATAGCAGGCTCCAAGCCGGCGGAACCGTCACCATGCCCAGCACTCGCAACGTCGTCATCAACAACGGCGTGTTTGGAACCATCGATTCCAACGGCAACACCGTCACTATCGGCGGCACGATAAGCGGCAGCGGCAGCCTGATCAAGATCGGTGCCGGCACGTTGTTTGTAAACGGCAGCAACTCTTATAGCGGCGTCACCGACATTAGCGCCGGTACGCTCAACGTCGGCACTTTCTCCGACTACGGCGCCAACGGCGGTCTCGGCAATCGAACGGCGGTGTCGGAAACTTCGGCGGGCGATGGCATGGGCATCCACATCGGTTTAACTACCGCCGGCGCAACGCTGCAATACTCCGGCTCGGCCGCCCAAAGCACCAACCGGCAAATCCGCCTCAGTGCGGCGACCAACACCATCGACGCCTCCGGCAGCCTGCCGGGTGCCTCGCTCAGCTTCACCTATACCGGGGTAAACACCAACCTCTTTGAAACCGGCGGCGTACGGACGCTCGTGCTTGCCGGATCGAATGCCGGTGCCAACACCTTTGCCATAGGCTTGCAGAACCAAGCCGCCAGCGCCACCTCACTTACTAAATCGGGTGTCGGCGTTTGGATCATCAGCGGCAGCAGTACCTACACCGGTGCCACCTCGATCTCCGGCGGCACGCTGCAGCTCGGCAGCGCCACCGCGCTCCCCACCGGAACCTCGCTTTCCTTGTCTGGCTCGGGTCTGCTCGATCTCAACGGCAACAACGCCTCCGTCGTCGACACCTCCGCCAGCGTGGCCACCAATACGATCACCGATAATAGTTCAGGAACGGCCACAACCACATTTACCGAGACGGCCCAGGTGAACGCCATTTCGGCCCTCGTCAAGAACGGTGCTACCGAGAAGGTCGCCGTCAATATCTCCAACAACAATATTTCGAATACGATCTTCACGACCACCAGCCAAAACACCTTCTCCGGCGGCTTGACCCTGCTCAATAATGGCGCCGGAACCCGCTTGAGAATTGCCAGCCTCATCACCACTACGGGATCGGCGGGCGCGATCGTCAGCGGGCCGTACGGCACAGGGGCGATCACCATCGGGCAGGTTGCCACCGACAAGGCCGGCATCCTCTTCGATACCGTTGCCAACAATACGCTCGTCAACGACATTGTCTTCAACACCGCGCTGGGTACGGACGTTCCGGGCATCCGGCTCGACACGACGGGTCACACGTTTTCAGGAAAGATCACTGCCAACCTTTCCAATGCGATGTTCGCGGCAGGGGGGTCGTCTAACGGCACCGCCGTGCTGACCGGCCAAGTCACCGGATCCGGCGGCTTGCAGCTAAATAACCAGACGGGTAGCTCGTCTATCGGAATTACCCTCAACAACGCTACCGCAAACTCCAACAACTATCAAGGCAACACCACGATCGGCACACAGTCGGCTTTGATCCTGGGCGCGGCCAATCAGATTCCCAACGGATCGACCGCCGGTAATGTCGTCAACAGCGGCACGTTCAGCATGGGAGGCTTTAGCGAGACGATCAACGGTCTCTCGGGCGCGGGAACCGTGGACGGCACGAGCGGCACGCCCCTGTTCACCGTCGGCGACAACAACGCCACCAGCACTTTTAGCGGGACGATCAAAAACTCGGCCGGTTCTCTGTCGCTTTCAAAGACCGGCAACGGCGCGTTGACGCTCAGCGGCAGCAGCACCTTCACCGGCGGCACGGTCGTCAATGCCGGCACGCTCGCTTTGGCATTCAATCCCAACGATGGCCCGACCGGCACGTTGGCCGCCGGGGCACCGATCACCGTCAACGCGGCAGGCACCTTGCAGTTCAATATCGAGGATGCGATCGGCTATGGCGGCAGCGGCTCGAATCCGTTGAATATCAACGGCGGCCAGGTCACCTCGCTGAGCGGGACCAGCTTCCGCGTCACCCTTCCGCCCATCAACATGACCGGCGGCACTCTCAGTTCCGGCGCGGGCAATCAAGGCGATGTCTATGGCGGCAGTTATCTCTTCAGCACGGTCACCACCAACTCCAGCTCCACCACGGCCGTCATCAACGCCTATTCCGTCAGCTTGCTCAACAATACCTTTACCGTGGCAGCCGGTTCGACTCCTTCGGGCATCGACCTCAGCGTCTCGTCGAATCTCGTGGATTGGGTCAGCGGCCCACAGACGTTGGTCAAGGCCGGGCCGGGTCGGATGCTCCTTTCCGGCTCGAACACCTACAGCGGCACGACCAGCGTCAACGGCGGAACGCTGCAAATCGGCAACGGCACGAGTGGCTCGGATAACTCCAGCACCGGATTCACCGTCGCATCGGGTGCTAATCTCGCTTTCGATCAGGCTAACAACACTTCCGCCACCCCCGCGATTACTAATAACGGCACGGTCATCGGCGCCGAGGAATCCAACATCACCAACACTATCTCCGGTGCAATCAGCGGCACCGGCGCTTTTGTCCAGTCCGGGGCCGGAAAGACCATTCTAAGCCAGTCGAACGGCTATAGCAGCGGAACCACGGTCGGTGGCGGTACTCTGCAATTGGGCCACAACAGCGCACTGGGCACGGGCGGTCTGACCGCCAACGCCGGCGTCGTTGACTTGGCCGGTTTCAGCCCTGCGGTCGCGGGCCTCAGCGGCGCGGCCGGAGTGATCGATAACTCTGCCGGTGGCACGCCGACATTGACGGCCGGCAATAACAACGCCACCAGCACCTTCGCCGGAACGATTCAGAATTCGACCGGCTCGGTTGCCCTCTTCAAGACTGGAACCGGATCGCTGACCATTACCGGCTCGACCAACACCTACGGTGGCGGCACCACGCTCAACGCCGGTACGCTCGTCATCGGCAACACCGGCGGCTCGGCCTTGGGAAGCGGCAACGTCACGCTCAACGGCGGAACGTTCGCCAGCGTGCCCGGCGCGGGTTCCATCAGCGGTTCCCTCATCGCAGGCAGCGGTGCCCACAGCATCAGCCCCGGCGGCAACGGCGGCATCGACTCTCCCACTGTCGGCGGGCTATCGCTTAATAGCAATAGCACGCTGCGGTTCGATATTTCCAGTTCTTCCAGCTACGACTCGATCGTCGACACCGGCGCCTTGGGCGTCAGCACTAGCGCGGACTTGGCCGCGATCAAGGTTACCGGCCCAACCGCGGCGGGCACCTACAAGCTCATCGGCTTCGGCTCGACCGCTTTGATTGATGCCAGCAACTTCTCGCTCGGCTTCATCGGCGGGGGCACGGTTCCCTCCGACTACTCGCTTAACCTGAACCTCGTCGGCAACGAGTTGGACCTCTTAATAACCGGCAACAATTCGACGCTGTGGGTCGGCAACGCCGCCCCGACCGGCTCGCTGCAAACCACCAGCACTACGACTGCTTTCGGCCGCGTGATACACAACGTGGCCACTTCGTCGAGCATCGCCCTGAGCAGCAGCGGCTCAAGTGCCGCATCGACCAACGCCTCCATTGTGGCGGCGGGCGACGCAACGACCTCGACTTCCAATCCAATCGTCGGTGTCGGCAGCGTCGCTTCCATCAACGTCGGCGTGAATACCACCACCACCGGCGCGAAGAGCGGCACCCTCACCATCACCAATCTGGCAAGCAACATGGCAGCAACGGGCCAAGGCAGCGATAACGGCGCGGCGACGGTCAACGTCACCGGCACCGTCGTCGATAACCGCACGGTGAATTCCACGACGATCAATATTGGCCGCCAGATTTCCGGGGCAACCCTCTCCGGCCTGGGTGGCGTGACTACGCTTACCTCGACAGGAGCCAATAGCCTCTTCACGACAGTCGCCGTCGCGGGAACCACGTTCGACGGCACGATTACCAGTGGAACGGCTTCGGCAATCGCCAGCACGGGCACGGTCGCCGCCAGCGGAACCCTGCTGACATTCAACACTACCGGCGAGGGCCTTGCGGGCGAATCGCCCATCAATGTGCCCGTGGCCTATATCGCCACAGCGGTAAATAACCGCACGGTCTTGGGCTCGTCGATCAGTATTGGCCGGCAAATTTCCGGCGGCAGCCTAACGGCCGTCGGCGGCGTCACGAACCTCAGTTCGTCCGGGGCCGATAACCTCTTCACCCGCGTGACCCTTAACGGCACGACCTTCGACGGCACAACCAGCGGCACGGCCAATGCCAGCGGCAACATCGCCAGCGTCGGGGCCAGCGGGGCCTTGACCACGCTTAGCCCGACCGGCGAAGGGCTCGCCAACGAGTCCGTGAATCCGGTCAGCGTCGGCTACATCGCCACAGCGGTAAATAACCGCACGGT